>CAYWXN010000060.1:0-8741 GCA_964462075.1 uncultured Ruminiclostridium sp.
CGCTAATCCAAAACGACAAGCAGGCTTGTCGTCTGCCCGCTTCACGCATGGCACCGACAGCGGTTCCTATGAATGGGGACAAGGTGACAGGTACCTTGTCCCACAAATGTAGCGGCTGTGGCCTGCAACGATTTAGCGCTCCATGCCAACATCCTGTTTTTATGTCGCAAAACGACTCAATTGAGTCGTATGGCTACGCAATCCAAAACAACTCATGCAATGAGTTGTATGCCCGCTTTAAATCGTTGCAGCCATGCCGCTTAATTATGATTACATAATCAATCAGTTTGCTCACAGCTAATCTGCTTCAATCAATATTCTTATCTATGGCAAAACGGAGAATTTTTCGTGATGCATTCTTTTGAAATTCTTCCTGCCGGATTTTAACCATTTTTATAGCTTTATGGGGAGCCATTTTGCTATTGAGCTTTTTGATTTCATTGTTGAAATAGGTCTCTGCATCATTTATGCCTCTGGTGCTCAATGCTTCGTAGTCAGGGAAAATCTCTGCTACAATAACCTCTTTGTTCTTCTGGATCTTACTCTCACCCGCATATACAACGGTCTCTGAGACTCCGTAGATCCTTAAAATTTCTGTTTCTATTTCTTCCGGGTACACATTCTTACCGTTACTGAGGATAATAATATTCTTTATTCTTCCGGTTATGTAAAGCCACCCTTCATCGTCCAGCTTTCCAAAATCTCCTGTTTTAAAATAGCCTTCCTCATCGAAAGCTGCGGCTGTAGCCTCCGGATCTTTATAATACCCCAGCATTACATTAGACCCCTTCACGCAGATTTCACCCTCGCCGTTTTCATCAGGGTCTTTAATCTTTACTAGCTCACCTACTATCGGTATACCTACGCTACCCTTTTTCTGATATTTATTTCTGTTACAGGATACTAAAGGTGAGCATTCGGTAATTCCATAGCCATTTAGGATTATAATGCCTATTGAATTGAAAGTGTCTATAATATCCTGGTTTAAGCTGGCCCCGCCTGAGATAATCATCTCAAGCTTCCCTCCAAAGCTATCCAGTATGCTCTTAAAAATCTTACGACGCAAATCTATACCGCATTTTAGTAAAAAGTTGCTTATTTTCATCATCCTGCGGAGCATATCAGCCTTACCGCTTTTCTCAGCTGCTGACCAGATTTTCTTATACATGGTTTCTACAAACAAAGGAACTAATACCAGATGCTGCGGCTGCTGCTCCTTCATCTCATTAATAATATGTTTAAGGCCACTTGAAATGTAAACAGTCGCGCCTTGAGATAGATGGCCTACAAACACTACCGTAGAGCAATATGTATGGTGGGGCGGGAGGACACACATGGTTTTCGGTGTTATAGCGAAAAGATACATACCCTGAGTCATATCTGAAACAATATTCTTCTGAGAAAGCATTACGCCTTTTCCTTTTCCGGTAGTCCCTGAGGTAAACACAATGGTGGCAAGCCTTTCAGGGTCAATTTTATAGTCATAATATGAGTTGTCTCCGCTTAAGAACTTTTCCTTTCCACGTTCTGCAATATCGTATAGCTTTAAGGCACCCTCAAGCCTTGAATCTCCCTTGCATATACAGGTTTTTAAAGATGGTACTGTTATTCTTATTTCACTTACTTTTTCTTCTATAAGCGGGCTGTAAATAATGAATTCGCATTCGGAGAAATTCATAATATCGGCTATTTCATCGGTAGGCAGATCCTTATCTATAGGAACAACTACTGCTCCTATTGACATAAGACTAAAATATGTACATATCCACTCATATGAGCTTTCGCCAACCAATGCTACTTTCTTATCACGACATCCCATAGAGATTAATTCTGTTCCCATATTGCGAATAAAGTCTCTGGCTTCACTATGAGTCACATTTATTGTCTCTGTGTCATGGGGATCTTTTTTGTAAGATATAGCAATTCTGTCGGGATATTTTTTTGCTGCATTTTCAGTCATTATTCTGAAATCTTCAAAAACTGTCGTCTCATACAGCGGATAATTTTTGTTTTTCATACCGATTACTCTCTCCTTATAGATTAATAAGCATGATTCTATTCATTTTTACACTCAATGTAATAATCTTAATACCAATATTACAGAAATTCAAATAATTATATGCTAATCCTTGGAAACAAATACTAAAAGAAGCCCTTTCTTAAGTGAAACTATTGCCGTTTCATCACAGAATTCATTACTGATGCCACGTCCGGTACCGAAGACCAATGTAGCATCTGAAAGCTCGTAAGAAAGCCCCTTTGTAGTTACTCCTCCAGCATATGGAGGCAATGGTAAAACAGATACCTTATAGCCGTCTTGTTTTTTTATAGATAAAGTCTTGTTAATAAGATATATCCTGTTGTGTTCATCTTCGATGTAACCCTTTATATTATTCTCTAAAAGCTTATATAACAGATGAATATTGGCTGTTGTATGGTCAAGGCGCGTACCGCTGGCGCCGAGTATAACAATCTCCGATGCCCCTCGTTCTATAGCGAGATTCATTGCAAGCTCAAGATCGGTATAGTCCTTATCCTTTGGAAAAGTAATCAACTCCGAAATATCATGAGCCTTGATTTCTGCAAGCTCGGCTTCATCTATGGAATCAAAATCACCTAATAGAATATCGGAACCCAGACCAGCTTTTCTAAGGTGCATTTGTCCACCGTCGGCTGCAATTACTAAATCTGCCCATTGATGATGCTTAACTAAAAGCTTTTCATCAAATAGGCTGCCGCTTCCAACAATAAGCGTTTTCATTTAACCGATCCTCTCTCTTTAAGAAGGTGCACAAAAGCTTCCGGATCCTTACTGCCGAAAAATGCAGATCCCGCCACAAGAATATTAGCCCCTGCATTTGTAACCTTTGAAACTGTATCCTCATTAATTCCGCCGTCTACTTCGATATCAATATTGAGGTTTCTTTCTGAAATAGTCTTCTTAAGCCCGGAAATCTTTTGGAGCATACCCTCAATAAAATTCTGGCCACCAAATCCCGGATTCACTGTCATAACAAGAATCATATCTATTTTATCCAGCACATAATCAATTACGGTCTCCGGAGTTGAGGGATTTAATGAGACACCTGCCTTAAGACCCATTTCGCGAATATGACTTACAACCCTGTCTAAATGATGAGCTGCTTCTGCATGGACGGTAATTATATCGGCCCCTGCATTTTTAAATGCTTCCAAATATCGGTCCGGGTCATTAATCATCAAGTGCACATCCAATGGAAGCTTTGTTAACGGACGAATTGATGACACAACTAAAGGACCTATGGTTATATTGGGTACAAAATGACCGTCCATAACATCAATATGAACCATATCAGCCTTAGAATTTTCTATTTTCTTAATTTCTTCTCCCAGAACCGAAAAATCAGCTGATAGTATAGATGGTGCAACCTTAATCATGATTTATCTCCTATACCTGTTGTCATATATATTTTTAAGCTCTTTATAAAGCTCTATATACCTATTATATCGGCCTTCGTTAATTATCCCTTCATTATATAGCTCTCTGACCGCACAATCAGGCTCTCCTGTATGGCTGCAACCTTTAAATCGACATGAATCAGTCAAATTGCTAAACTCAGGATATAAAGTTTGAAGGTCTTCGTAACCCACATCTTCAATAGAAAAGGAACTGAAACCCGGTGTATCCAGAATATATCCGCCATTATTCAGCTTGAAAAGCTGCACATGACGGGTTGTATGCTTTCCTCTCTGAATTCGTTCGCTTACCTCTCCTGTCTCCATAACCCAATTCTTTAAAATAGCATTAAGTATGGTGGATTTACCCACTCCGGACTGACCGGCAAAGGCAGTAATATTTTCTATCAACTGCTTATGAAGCTCATCATAACAATCAGGCGAAAATTTACTCAAAACCAATACTGGAAAACCAGTATTCTTATATATAGCTTTAATGTCTTCAATCTCGTTATTAGTATCCAAATCAGCTTTGTTTATAATAATCAAAGGTCTTATATCTTTAGAAACACAAGTTATAATAAGCTTGTCCACAAGCATGAAATCAGGGTTAGGGCTTACCACCGAGATAACAATTGCCAATTGGTCAATATTAGCCACGGGAGGCCTTATAAAAGAATTACGTCTTTCCAAAATCCGGTCGATATGTCCTTCTTTCTTCTTCTCATCAAGTATGTCAAAAGTAACACGATCTCCGACCAAGGGTGTAATTCCACCCTGTTTGCGATGAATTCCTCTAACCTTACAAGTGTAAAGCGAATTCTTGCCTACGCTTTCAAGAACCTCGTAGAAACCGCCGACTCCCTTTAAAATAATCCCTTCGGACAAGCTAATTATCACACTCCTAAATAGTAATGTTAAAAGGTTTTATCATATACAAGTAAATCATTAATATATGCTCTGACATTAACTTCACTGCCCGCGCTAACGGGAATTAACAATGAATAAGGGAATTCACTGACCGAAACACTTGTTATATCTTTGAACAAGCTTTCGTCACCTGTAATTATATTTGTCAGATAAACTCTCAACCGCACTGTTTCACCGAAATTATATCCTTGCGGCAGACCAATGGTAATTGTTTTAGCATTTCCTCCCGGTATGGGTGTGCTTCCACCGGGTTCATCTACCTCTTCAGCAAAGAAAATCGCTACCGGGGTATCTTCCACAACAGTCTCACCTGCTTTGGGCGCTTGATCTTCGATTAAACCGCGATGTCCCTCGCTGTTTTCGGGGAATGTTTCACCAAGCTTCAGCTTTGCAGAGGTTAGCTTTTTCAATGCCTGCTCGTAGGTATCTCCTATTAAACTGGGTACTACAACCATTTTTTTCTCAGGCCCCTTGCTCCAATATAAAGTTACTTTTGTACCCCTTTTAACCTGTGTTGGGGCAGGAGGGTCAGTTTTTATGCTCATGCCACTGGGTACTTCCTCATTGAACTCGGCCACCTCAACAACTTCGAGCCCATATTCATCCTCAAGCTTTATCTTTATGACGCTATGATCCTGCCATTCGACATTAGGGATTGCCACCATATCCATCCCTGAACTTACTACCAGCTTTAAGGTAGTATAGCCCCCCAGCTTCATAGTGGAATCAGCGGTAGGAAATTGATCTATTACAATATTCTCGGCCACAGAATCGCTTGGCTCATAAACAACCTCTACAGGCCTGATATTCTGGCTTTCAAGCTCCAGTAACACTTCATCTATATGGCGGTTTGTATAATTCCCAAGGATAACTTCTTTAGTGCGATTGGAATCTTCAACGAATTCATTGATGATCATTTTAACAAAATATCCTATGCTTCCAAGAATAGTTGCAATCAATAGAATATAAATTATCGGCATAAGAAATTTGCTGCTATTCCCGCTGTTTCTGTTTTTATTGCCTGCTGTTGAGGATTTTTGATGATTTTTCTTCATAATTAATTCTTCTTCCGACGGTTTTTCTATCTTTCTTGTATCATACTTACTTTCCTGTTTAATATTCGGCAATAGAATATCAGTAGCCGGACCGGGCTTTGAGCGTATGTTCTCCAAGTCATTGATTAACTCTGACACCGTAGTATAGCGGTCCCGTCTGCTTTTTGCCATGGCAGTAAGTATAATATCATCCAAAGCATGTGGAATACCGTGTTTTATGGAAGAAGGTATTGGAGGTATGTCTTGAATATGTTTTAAGGCAACGGCAACCGGTGTCTCTCCTTCAAATGGCAAGGTCCCTGTGACCATTTCAAACATAGTCACACCTATTGAGTATATATCGGATTGCTCATCGGTATATCCCCCACGCGCCTGTTCGGGTGAGGAATAGTGAACTGAACCAATAGTATCAATTCTCATTGTATCAGTTTCACTGGAAACCGAACGGGCTATGCCGAAGTCAGCCACCTTTGGCACCCCTTCAGAGGTCATAATAATGTTGGTGGGCTTAATATCCCTGTGAATGATGTTACGGCTGTGGGCTCTTGACAGGGCACTGCATATATGCAAGGAAATATCGATAGTTTCCTTCCAATCCAGAGAACCCTTTTGTTCAATATATTCTTTTAGTGTAATACCATCTATAAACTCCATAACAATATAGTATCGATTGTTATCCACACCTACATCATATATCTGAACAATATTGGGATGGGTTAAGCTAGCCGCCGCCTGAGCTTCGGTATCAAACCTTTTTAAAAAGTCGCTATCTTCACTGAGGTCTTCTTTTAAAAGCTTTATGGCTACAACTCTTTGAAGGTAACGGTCCTTGGCCCTGTAAACCTTGGCCATTCCTCCCGATCCTACCTCGGAAAGTATCTCGTATCTATTTCCTAAAACTGTTCCAATCATTATTACACCCCTTTGACTACATCCACGAAACAATTACAGTGATGTTGTCTGCTCCTCCATATTCCTTGGCCTTTTCTATAAGACGTTTAGCAATGGTTTCACGTGGTTCTTTAATTACCGTATCCAATATTTCCTCGTCACCCATATCCTCGTACAGCCCATCGGTACAAAAGATGTAAATATCTTCGGGCATTATGAGCTCCTTGTTTATATCTGGAAAGAAATCTTCTTGAAATCCTAGTGCCCGCGTAATGCGGTTTCTGTCAGGATGATGATTTGCTTCATCAGCACTGATAAGTCCTTCCTTAATGAGTTTCGCTACTAAGGAATGGTCTTCTGTCAAACGGCTAATTTTCCCTTCTCGTATTCTGTAAACACGTGAATCTCCGACATGAATTATATGTAGATTATTTCCTATAACCATTCCTACTGAAAGTGTCGTTCCACTTTTCAATCCACCCAGATTTTCAATAGAATAGCTCATGATCCTGTCATTTATTTTGTTGATTTCATTTATTACAATATCTCTGATAGAATCATCGGAAAGGTTCTTAGAGGCACACTCCAGTACCATTAATGACATATTCTCCACTGCAATTCTGCTGGCTTGTTCTCCGGCCAGATATCCCCCCATACCGTCGGCAACAATAAAGCCGATGGGGTTGCCTTCCCCGTCCAAAACTATATTCCAGTTATCTTCATTCTTTTCCCTTTTCAGGCCAATGTCACTTAATGCTGAATATTTCAAACTTTACACCTTCCCGGATTTAAGTAATGTTGTCCCTTCTAAGTTGTCCGCATGCTGCCATAATATCAGAACCTAATTCTCTTCTCACAGTAACTGCTATACCATATCTTTCCAAAGTGCATTTAAAATCTTCTATCCTCGCTCTTGAGCTTTTGCTAAAGCCTATTCCCTCTACTGTATTTACAGGAATAAGATTTACGTGGCAGAGAGTTCCCTTTAGTTTCTTTGCTAAAATCTCCGCAAACTCAATAGAGTCATTTACATTTTCAATCATCGAGTATTCATACGTAATCCGTCGTGAAGTAATCTCGGTGTATTCCTTGCAGGCTGATAACAGCTCATCGAATGACCATTTTTTCGCTACAGGCATTGTCTTTTGCCTTATCTTATCATTAGGTGCATGAAGGGATATAGATAAATTCACCGGTATTCCCTCCCGGGCAAAATCCAGTATGCGTGGCACTATTCCGCAGGTGGATACTGTCATTTTTCTGAAACTGATGTTCAAAGTATCCTCACGGTTTATTCTCCGCATAAATTCCATCACAGTATTATAGTTATCAAAGGGCTCACCTATACCCATAAGTACTATATGGCTGATTCTTTCACCAATATCATGGCCTATGGTAAGTACCTGAGCTAATAGCTCACCAACTGTCAAGTTCCTGATCATACCAAGACCGGCGGAGGCACAAAATGTGCAACCCATACGGCAACCTACCTGGGTAGACAGGCAAACCGAATAACCATAATGGTATTTCATAAGGACGCTTTCAATAATGTTTCGGTCTTTCAGTTCAAATAAGTATTTTCTCGTGCCATCAATTTTAGATATCAGTCTTTCAGCTATTTTCAGGCCGCCTGCTATAAATCTTTCAGCAATCCTTTCTCGCATGTCTTTGGGAAGATTGCTCATACTGTTTATATCAAGCTGTCCAGAATACAGCCATTGATGAACCTGTTTTGCTCTATATGCCGGAAAACCCAGTGTGGTTAGAGCTTCTGACAGCTCTTCGAATGTCATATCCAGCAGGTCTTTTTTATTTTCCATTACTTCTCCAAATTTACATCATATCGACTTTGTTAAAAGTTAAATGATGTCCTAAGGTATTATACATTATTTTTTTGTCTACCTCAAGCAGTGAGTACTCGATGCAATAACCTTGTAAAATTTAACCCTGCAATATTCTCTACATCCTCTTCTTTATAATTGAGTTTCAAAAGGGTATCAATTATTTTACTCATATCCTGTACCCCCGAGATTCCCTTAGGAAGATTATCTATTCCGTCAAAATCACATCCGAAGCCGAGAAATGATGTTCCCACCAATGCTGAAATATGCTCTATATGTCTGATTATGTCCATCAAATCGGCATTTCCCGAATTGTTAAGAAAATCGGGACATAAATTTATGCCTATTAATCCACCGCTTTTAGCTATACTGTTTATTTGATTATCGGTGAGATTGCGTCTATGCGGGCAAATAGAGCGGCTATTGCTATGAGATGCAATAAAGGGTTTGCGCGAGATATTTGCAACATCAGAAAAGGTCTTGTCGGATGCATGAGAGATGTCTATTAATATGCCCAAGTTCTCAGCCTTTTCCACAACCTGCCTACCAAAGTCTGAAAGCCCGTTATGCGTGCTATTTCCTGCTATAC
>CAYWXN010000061.1:0-8715 GCA_964462075.1 uncultured Ruminiclostridium sp.
ATTTTGCTTAAACAAGGCTCCCCGGGCCCGTCAGCATTTATTCATTTACTTTAACGGGTGGGATTTTTATTATGCAGTAACAAGCTGTGGTATGCCGGTTACGCATTTAAGGTTATTCTTCATAATTCATAACTAGTTCGATAAGCTTTCCGTTTGCTTTCACTTCATTTATCAACTGTTCGGTAATAACTTCTCCACTATTTATTATTACTCCTCCGGTTGAGTTATATATTGCCTTGGTCACTTTTTTCCCAACAAGATACTGCCTTTGGCGTTGTTCAAAAAGTTCTGCCGCACTTAATGACTGCTCTTCCTGTGCTGCCGGTACCTCTTCAGGAATCTCTAATCCAAGTTCTCCTTCATCTGCCTTTTCTTCTTCACTGTTCTCAAAAGGTATTTGAAGGCTGATGTCAGAGTCTAAAGAATTTATACTAAAAGATTCCTCTTTCTCTGTTTCAGTCTCGTCGGGTATTGCCTGCACCGGGTCCTGACTGATTACCTCAGAATATACAATTTCTTCATTAAGAGCCGGAGATTGTATGTCTAGACTAAAATTTTTTTTTTCTTCCGAGGACTCATCTGCAATTGCATGCAGTGATTCAATCAATTGATCGATAAAATCATCCTGTACCACGAGAAGATCCTTTCCGAAAGTAATGATGCTACTTCTCGGAATAATGCCTGACTGCATTGAAGCATTTGCTGGTACAAACTCAACACCGGTAATATTATAGGTGTTTTGCTCATTTACAAAAAAATCACCTGTTTCACCTAAAAGGCTTCCCTTCTTGGTTAAAACACGAGTACCCCTTACGGTAATATTTTTCTGCATGAGTTCAATGGCCGCTGGAATCTTTACTATGTCGCTGATATCGTCAGGTTGTTGAATGGTTAAGGCATATTCGCCTATACCTAAAACTCTGTCGGCGGGAATTACACCTCCAGCAAGTGACCTGATGCCACTGTCGATGACAAAAAAGTCAATCGTACCTTTTGAAGCATTAATTATGACGTTTTTGACCTTTCCGATCTCATTCCCATCAAAAATGCTTACTACCGGCAAGCCGATAATCTGCTGAGCAGTTTTCATCCTCAGCTACCCCCTTAATGGATATAAATTTATTACATAATCATTATAATATATAATAATACAAATATTATAATATCAGTTTAATTTATAGATATCAATGATAAATCGCTAAGAAATTTTAATATTTCGTAAAATATCCTCTTTTCTGTCCGTATTTAACAGATTACATTGAGCGGAATCCAATAATTTGTATATTGATTCGGTATTTCCTGTCATTTTATATAGTGAACATAAATCCAGAATAACTAGATAGCAAAGCTCATCATCAGGATTAAGAATTAATGCACTTTCATAAGCTGTAATAGCACCTTGGTAGTTACGTTTGATTTTACTTTCATATGCTATGTCAAGCAACTCTGAAATATCAGATTGTTTGTCTGCATTGTACGCCGGAATATCCATAAAAATAGGCTTATTATATTCAGCATAATCGGTGCTTTCCGGAATTTGTTGTTGATTTTCTTCTTCTGATTTTTCAGTTGGTATAAATTCAGTATTTATATCATATTTATCTTCTGTTGAAGTTGCCGCCTCATTTATATTAACGGTATCTCCAATTGCTTCTGTCTCAGTATTTACCGTTGGCTTGGCAGATTCCTCGATTATTTTTTCCACTATGCTTTCTGATCTCTTTTCTTCGGTTTTTTCCTTCTTTTTCTCCAGCAGTTTAATTAATATAGGAAGCAAAAGATAAAAAGCGGCTAAAGCTAAGGCCACAAGAAGTAAAAAGGATACCATCAGCGATCCCTGAATAGAAAAAGACAGTCCTTTTACTAAATAATTCGCGATTAGTGGTATTAACGAAGCGCAAATCATGGCCAGAACTGTGCAAAATACTAATGTACTAGTATTTTTTATATTTGTTTGATTCTTCTTTTTTAGAATATAGAAAAGAATAAGGCTAAGTAAACATATAGCTGCGTTCGCAATCAAACAATACTTTAGGTACATAATCAAGTACACTCCATCTTTTGTAAAATAGTATAACCAACTATTATTATTATCGGTCATTTTTTAATTCTGTTTACTCTTTTCCGAAAAAACTATCAATTCCCGCTTTGATTCCTTTAGCAAGCAGTTCCTGATACTCAAGAGTTTTTAACTTTGCCTCTTCGGCCGAATTCGAGAGAAAGCCGCATTCCACCAAGACAGTAGGCACCTTAAGATCCCTGAAAATCATAATACGCTCTTTTTTAAGCAGCGCCGTGCGTTTGTTTGTATTGTCACAAACAGCAATCATGGAATTTTGAATGTTTTTTGCTAGTCTTTCGCTATCTGTCGAGGAAGGCGGATAAAATGCTTGCGCGCCGTAATATTTTGTATCGGTAAAACTGTTCATATGAATGCTGACAGCCATATCGGCTCCGCTTTCATCAATGAACTTTTTCCTTGCGCTAAGGTCTTGTTTGCGTTTTTGATAAATTTCCTTTGTTCCGACAGAATAATTGAGCTTATCCTCTGTTCTTGTCATGTGGACAGTGTATCCGTCTTGTTCCAGAAGATCCTTCAAAAGCTGAGCAATTCGCAAATTGAGATCCTTTTCAGCTAAGCTGGAATAATTACTTACTTTTCCCGGATCTTCTCCACCATGACCCGCATCTATTACTATCACCGCACCTGCGCTTTCTTTAATGGTTTCGGCAATCGGAGAGGTCCTTCCATCAATGCTGAATATTGCAATAGATAAAAACAGTATAAGAAGAATCAATACGGCATTTTTCCTTTTGACTAATACAATCATGCATTATCCCATCCCTATGTATATCTTTGTACTAAGATATTCAGGATAGGGTTGGCCTTATCACAAAAAAACGTGCATGTCTTGCCGGTCATTTTTATTTTCTTTTTACGGCTTTTTCTTTACTTTTTATACCCAGCTTTTGCCTGATAAAGCTTAATAGATAAAAATCTTTAAATCCAGCAAAATAGCCCACTCCGGCAATAATAGCCAGTACTGCGAAAGAAATCACATAATGTATGGGCTGATCTCCAAAAATTCTGGACAGCCAATAAAGAGGCCCTCCAAAGCCTTGATACAGTCTTCTGTGAAGTGTCTCATACTCGGTGGGAACTTTAATTATAATAAGAATAATCTGAATTACAACCAGTGGAATTATTCCCATCAGACCATATAAAAAACCTTTATAGAAAGGAGGATTTATATTGTACTGAGGTCTTTTTTCCTTAAACGCCATATTTCGCATATCAATGTAAACTGTATAGAAAAGTATGATAAATACGCCTATAGATAAGTATGTCATAGCATTCTGAGTATTCTCTTTTGCACCTGAGATAACAGGCATAGTAAACAAAAAGAACAAAATTAGTGCTAAAGCATAATCGGTGCAAATTTTAAGACTTCTTTTTATTTGTGATTGAATTTTATTATCCATAAGACCTTCCTTTGTCACAGTAAATCAAACGCGTATAATTTATAACTAGTATATCACGTATACTAATATAGTCACTAATATGATAAGTTAGTTTCCGAATTGCAAGTAAAATGACCGTCGGTTTTGTGTGCCGACGGTCTTCTTCATTACAATATACTTAATTTTTAATCCGTATAATTGTTAGCTTCAGCAGCTATTTCCTCTGCCTCTGCATCTGCCTGGATATTAGCGGCTTTACCGGTTTCAAAAATAATCTTGATGATTGCTCCCGTTCCGAATATCCAGATTGCTACATTTAATACAAACGATACAACACCGATGACAGGCGCTATTGGGCTAATAGTATTCAGTAAATCCAAGACAATTTTTATAACGGTAATGGTACCGATACCTATAGCCAATCTTCCGGGGACACTGAATTTCCTATTCGTTATAACATTGCCCAGCCATATTGATACTGGTATATCTGCAAACAGAATGGTTACAACCATGACAAAAACAAATAATAATAATCCAAAGAAGAATACAGAGCCTTTGATAATAAAGATAGTCATGACGAGAAGTAATATCAACAACAGGCTTCCTGCCACAAGGCTTCCCAGGGTAGCTATACCAATGCCTGCAGCAGAAATTGGCTTTGCTTCGATAAAGTCACCGGAGCGGGCAAAGAATCTTGGGAACAGTTTATATATAAGTAAAGCAAAGAGGTAATAAACTAGCATGGTGAAAATTGTCTTAATTATGTCCCAAAGATTAATTCTATTGTTAACATCCTGTTTACTTACAGGTGCAATTTGGATATATTCATAATCTCCCACCTGAACGTCGGAGGGAATCTCATACCTTGTAACTCCCTTGTATGTCAGTTTCCCCTTAATTACTGTTCCGGGAACCATACTAAATACAGAGCCCTCCTGCATGTCGTTGATTTTTACATCACCTTCATAGGTCCCACCAAGGGTCACATCTCCCCCATAAATGCTGGTGTTACCTGATACTTTACCGTATGATGAGACAACAGCACCAAAAAGGTATGCATTTCGCTTTATCTCTGCATTCTCATTTATGATCACATTGGAAGCAAAAACCATAGCATTTCTGTCAATAACGGCAGAAATACTTACGTTATTTGAGCCTGTGCGAACACTGCCCATAACATGCCCGCCAATATTCATTTCATTACTTCCGGCAATCAAATCACCCTCAACCTCGCCTGTATTTCTCAATATCTGCGCTGCGGCTATAAAATCGCCCAGAATAATTCCGTCATTTACGACCGTAGTTCCAGATTTAATAAAATCTCCATTACGGGTTTCCCCGGCACTAACAATGGTATCTTCATCGACGGCAAAGGCAAATACCGTACCTGCCAGTAAAATAATTATTAACACTGAACAAATTAAAAAAATCCAACTTTTCTTCATAACTACCTCCAGATTTTAACGTACAGAAACATAGCGTTTGCGCACTTTCTGTAAAATCGATACTATACTTGATAATCCATAGATCAATAACGCGATTATGACAATGTTTATTGTGGGTCTAATAAAATATGTGCTAAAAAAGTGCCGGAAAGCTGAAAATACCGTAGCAGACGTATTATACGCTGCAACAACGTCATTAAAAACTTCTCTAATAAATGTAAAAATACCTATTCTGAAAACATTGTCAAGCCAATTAGCTATAATTCCTACAAAGACAATAAGGTTGCAAATTACATATGGCATCAAAAAATCTCTTTTGTGCTTTGCCGAACTCAGCTCTGCCATAACCCTCTTTTCAATATCGGTCGGAGCTTGGCATTTGGACGTCTCCATAAAGGTAAAGGTCTCAGTAAGCTTGTCAAAACTTGTTTTGCATGATGCGCATTCATCAATATGCATATTCAGCTCTTTTTCATGTGACTTCGATATTTCATTATCAAAGCTTTTCATCATTAGATTCCATGCTTGTCTGCAATCCATGCTTCTTCCCCCTTCTTCAAAACCTTTTGCGAGTATGTAGTAAGCTTTTCTGCAAGCATCTTTCGAGCCCTGTATAACCTATTCTTGACAATAGTCATAGGATAGCCGGTAATATTGCATATTTCCTCGTAGCTTAATGACTGTTGATGGTAAAGCTGAATGACTAAACGATATTTCTCCGGAAGATCGTTTACTGCATTTCTTATATCATTTCGTCTTTCGCTATTCAAGGCAGCATCCTCCGGATCGTCTCCATCAGCTATTACCTTTTCCATTTCCTCGTCGTCCCAAGCTGCAATTCGCCGGCTTTTTTGATTTAGATTGATACAATGATTGACTGTGATTCTGGCTATCCATGTTTTAAAGCTGAATTCGGGATTGTATCGGGAGAGGTTGGCCCATGCTTTCAAAAAAACATCCTGCGTCACGTCAGCAGCTTCATTCTTATTTGATAGGTTGTTTAACGCAATACTGTATACCAGATTTTTATATTTTGTGACCAAGGGTTCGAAGGCTTCTTTTTGTCCATTAAGGCACTTCTTTATCTGGACTATGTCCTCCATCAACTCTCCCTCCGCTTACATGAATAAATACAACCAACCTTTATAAATGTCTGAAAATTAAAATAAACCTATTTGAACATCCTCTTTATCTTCTTCCTTAAGGTAGCACCCGATGGCAGGGACATTAGCCCTGTAGTATTCAGGGTCATTTAAATTAGCTTCGCCAAGGGGTAATATTTTTCTAAGAGTACTGCCTTTCTTGGATTTGAGTACCCAAACTCCCTGGGAATCGCGTGCTGCCTTGGGATTAATCTGAGAAGTATTAAAAACCAATACCTTATCTATGCTGCTGAATGCAGCAAATTCCATGTCTTCCTCCAAAAAGAATATACCAACCAGAGGGGACTCTGAATAATAGGCATTAGCCAATTTCTTTCTATTGGTCTTAGTTTCGTAGCTGGATACCGGCACTTTGGACATCTTTCCATTTTCATAGGCAAAGAGAAAATGTCCCTTAAAGTCATCGGTGGTATGCATTCTAATGATTTTCTCTCCCGGCTCCAGATTTAATATATTATTAAGATAATCACCCAGCTGACTTGCCTTACTATCGGGGAATTCGTAGATTTTTGCTTTGTAAACTACGAATTTATTTGAGAATAACAGCACCTCAGCTTTATTGTGAGTTTCAGCTTCCTGTATAATGAAGTCATCTTCCTTCAGCTTATGCTCGCTTGCAGACCTTAAAGATACCAATGATACCTTTTTGATATAGCCCTGATCGGTTAAAAACATGCGAACATTATAATCTTCTATAAAATTATCGGGGGTAATATCCTCAATATGTTCTTCGCCGATAATCTCTGTTTTTCTGTCTTGTCCGTACTTTTTGGATATCTCCTCCAACTGACTGCATATAATTTCTAATACTCTGGCATCATGAGCAACAATATCCTTTAAATCTTCGATTTCATTTTTCAATTTTTCTATATCGGCTGTTTGCCTTAAAATATACTCTCTGTTTAAGTTTCTGAGCTTGATTTCTGCAATAAACTCGGCCTGAATATTGTCAATTCCAAATCCTTTTATTAAATTGGGTACTACCTGTGACTCCTGCTCGGTATTTCTAATTATTCGAAGTGCTTTGTCAATATCCAGAAGTATTTTTGAAAGCCCGGTTAAAAGGTGAAGAGATTCACTCTTCTTCTTTATATCAAATTCCGATTTTCTTCTGATACATTCCATTCTAAACTGAATCCAATGGTCAAGTATTTCCAGCACACCCAGGACCATAGGCTTCTGGCCTATTAAAATATTAAAATTACAACCAAAGCTGTCTTGTAACGGAGTAAGCTTAAAAAGCTTATTCATTATGTCATCCGGATCACTGTTTTTCTTTATATCAATTGTTATCTTAAGCCCTTCAAGATCGGTTTCATCCCTGACATCGGTAATATCCTTCATTTTTCCGGCTTTAATAATGGATGCAATAGCCTCAATTATGGCTTCGGAGGATGTGGTATAGGGAATCTCATAAACATCTATGCAGCTGCTCTGCTTATCATATCGGTACTTCGCCCTGACTTTAAATGAGCCTCTGCCTGTAGCATATATTTTCCGCATCTCCTGTTCATTTAGAATCAGCTGGCCTCCGGTAGAAAAATCAGGAGCCTTTAAATATTTCATCAAATCTATATCATCATTCTTTATGTAGGCGATGGTAGCTTTGCATATCTCTTTTAAATTAAAGCTGCAGAAATTACTGGCCATACCAACAGCTATGCCTTGATTCGGGTTTACAAGGATATTCGGAAATGTCGAAGGAAGAAGCATAGGCTCTTTCATGGTCCCGTCATAGTTATCAATGAAATCTACCGTATCCTTGTCAATGTCCCTGAACAATTCTTCGCTTATAGGAGCAAGCTTAACCTCTGTATATCGTGGAGCTGCAAACCTCATATCACGTGAATACACTCTGCCGAAATTGCCCTTGGATTCGACAAGAGGATGCAAAAGAGCCATATTCCCGGTAGTAAGGCGCACCATGGTTTCATATATTGCCATATCTCCATGGGGATTAAGTTTCATTGTCTGGCCCACCACGTTTGCAGATTTGGTTTTCATCCCTTTTAACAGCCCCATTTTGTACATAGTATAAAGAAGCTTTCGGTGTGAAGGCTTAAGCCCGTCTATCTCAGGAATGGCACGGGAAACAATTACGCTCATGGCGTAAGGCATATAATTAACCTTTAAGGTATCCACAATCTTCTGTTCAATATGTTTGTTGTCCATAGTTGGTCTCCTTTAAGATACATCAATCAGTTCCATGTACTCATGTCCGTGCTCGGAAATATAGTCCTTACGGCCTTGCAGGTTATCTCCCAACAGCAGGTCAAAGAATTTCTGGGTGTCCTCTATGTCGTCAGGCATAACCTTGATCAGTCGGCGCGTTTCGGGATTCATTGTTGTGGTCCACATCATATCCGGATCATTTTCACCCAAGCCCTTGGATCTTTGAATAGACACCTTCTGGCCATTAAGCTTCTCGATGATTTCACTCTTTTCCTTTTCTGTATAGGCAAAATAACTCTTCCCTTTAGCATTTATTTCGAATAACGGTGATTCGGCTATATACACCCTCCCTCTTTCTATAAGAGTGGGCACCAATCGGTATAGCATGGCTAAGATAAGGGTTCTGATTTGATATCCGTCTACATCTGCATCAGTGCAGATAATTATTTTATTCCATTTAAGATTCTCATAGT
>CAYWXN010000062.1:0-7071 GCA_964462075.1 uncultured Ruminiclostridium sp.
CTTATAAAAATTCGGCATATGCAACAGCCAAATTTGCGGGAATCGGGTTTACCCAGAGTCTGGCTTTGGAGCTTGCCGAATACGGTATAAGAGTAAATGCTATTTGCCCGGGAAACCTCCTTAACTCACCTTTATGGAATGACGGGCCAAACGCTCTATTCAAGCAGTATGCAAGAAATCAGGGAATCACCGAAGCACAGGTAAAACAGAAATATCTGGATCAGGTTCCCTTAAGAAGAAGCTGTGAATATGAAGATATTGCCAATGCACTTGTATTCCTGGCTTCGGATTCAGCCAGCTATATGACCGGGCAGGCCATTAATGTTACAGGCGGCCAAGAAATGAGGTAGGCGGCGAAACCCTTATTTAATAATGTGGGAGGCGATAATGTGCTCGGGGTAGAACGACGAAATAAAATTCTTACAATGATTAATGAGAAAAAGAGCATCACGGTTCAAGAAACAGCAGCTATTTTCAGTGTTACCGAGGAAACCATCAGAAGAGATTTTAAGGATCTGGAGAAAAAGGGGCTGCTTGTCAGGACACATGGCGGAGCCGTTATATCCGATGAATCAAAAACCGAACCGTCCCTAGAAATGAGGGAGGGTATCAATATATCCGGCAAGGATGCTATCGGTAAAAAAGCTGCCGAACTCATTGAAGACTATGACACCATAATATTAGACGCCAGCACCTCGGCACTTTATGTAGCCCAAAATATCAAGAATAAAAAAGGACTCACTGTAATAACTAATGCAGAAAGAATTATTTTTGAGCTTTCTGCCTGTGAAGATATAAAACTTATATCATCCGGAGGGGTCTTAAGGAATAAAAGTTTGTCCTATGTTGGGAAAATGGCTGAAACCGTCATTAAGAACTATTACGCCAATAAATTATTTTTCTCCTGCAGAGGCTTTATGCCAAAGATAGGATTGACAGATTCCAGCGAACAAGAGTCAGAAATCAGAAGAACTATGATGGAATGTTCGGATAAGGTTATTTTTCTGTGTGACCATACCAAGTTTAACAGGGTAGGTTATGTGAACACCGCTAAACTGGGAGACTTGGATTATATAATAACCGACCAGCCTTTTCCTTCCGAATGGGATGAGTATTTTGAAGAAGATTCGCCGGTTGTAGTATGTGCAGAAAGCTGATTTAAAAATTATACTAAAGAACAATGGGGACAGTTTCTGCGGGTTGTTGAAGCTAAGGAACCAGAACGGTTCCCATAATTTAAGGGGACACATGCAGTTTAATAAAAAAGTTAAAATACTTACTGTTATTTTTATAATAATTGCATTCGCTATTGGTATATCGGGATTTTCAATAGCCTATATCCCATCAAAGATGTCTGAAAAGCATACCAATGATATTGTTAATTTGTATTTTCAAGACACAGGATACGACATTAACTCATTTAATAGTCGTTGGGAGGAGCTTGTCCGGGAGTTTGAAATTGTATCTGATTTAGGTCATATAATACCGGTGTATTACATAACACAAAATAACAATTACGATAATAAGACTATTATTTTAGTACATTGGCATGAAAGCAATCACATTGCTATGTACCCTATTGCAGAATTATTTTTGGAAAAGGGATGGAACGTTGTTTTATATGATCAGCGTGCGCATGGGAAAAACACAGCTGACACAGTTGCTTTCGGTTATTTAGAAAGTCAGGATTTAGCTCAGGTAATTGATTTCACAAAAACTAATAACAATAATAACGTTGTAGGTGTTTTAGGTCAGTCAATGGGTGCCTCTACTATTGCCTATTATCTTGGGAATGATGAATCCAAGGAAAATTTATCATTTGCAGTAATTGATAGTCCATATAGCGATATGTATAGCGAAATATCGTGGGAAATATCAAAAGGAAAGGTTACTGTCATCGCAAACGGATTATCTTCCCTTGGGAGTGCTTTTTGTAAGGCTATATACGGCTATTCGTTCAAGGATGTTAACATAGTTGAGAGAGTAAAGAACAGCAACACGCCAACACTTTTATTACATAGCAGGACTGATCAAAAATGCCCCTATTATATGGCTGAAGATATATTTGAAGCAATTCCTCATGAGCAAAAAGAGTTCATAACATACGAAGATTCTGATCATTTGTTTTCTTTCTGGGATGAACCTGAAATATACGAGGAAGAGCTTTTTGAGTACATAGAGAATTTTTCGGACAGCACAAAATGAGCGTAAAATATGTGTCGGGCGGAATAGTGGCTTTACCTCAGATTTAAAGGCTATGTAAAAAGATGTTTATGACTGTTTTAAATAGGTAAGATACATATATAGAATTATTTAGAAAAAGGGAGGGTAATGATGAACTACAGAACTCTTGGAAAAACAGGTTTTAAAGTATCAGAGGTGTCTTTAGGCACATGGCAATTAGGAGGCAAGTGGGGAGACAAATTTGATCCACGTAGTGCCGAAGAAACCTTAAGAGGAGCGGTTGAAACAGGTGTTAATTTTTTTGACACTGCAGACGGCTATGTAGATGGTCTGAGCGAAAACGCGATAGGAAAGTTTGTTAAGACAGTAAGTGATAGAATTTATGTTGCCACAAAATGCGGACGGAGGCTTAATCCGCACGATGCCGATGGATACAATCGTAAGAATATAAGGGGATTTGTACATGACAGCTTAAAAAATATGGGGCTGGAGGCTTTGGACCTTATTCAACTACATTGCCCTCCTACAGAGGTTTATAGCAAACAGGAGGTATATGATACTCTGGATGAGTTGAAAAAGGAAGGTAAGATTTTAAATTACGGTGTCAGTGTAGAAAAAGTACAAGAAGCATTGATAGCTATGGAACATGAAGGAGTAGCATCCATCCAGTTGATATTTAATATGTTTAGACAAAAGCCCATTGAAGAAGTATTCGAAGTTGCAAAAAGTAAAAATGTCGGGATTATTACGAGAGTACCTCTGGCCAGCGGGTTGCTATCAGGAAAAATGAATAAGAACAGTACTTTTGGAAAGAACGATCACAGATTATTTAACAGAAACGGTGAATTCTTTGACAAAGGGGAAACCTTTTCAGGGGTAAATTTTGAAGTTGGGCTTCAAGCCGCAGAGGAACTTAAACAAATTTTCGGTGAAGATAAAAGTTTAGCACAGTATGCATTACGATGGATATTGATGTTTGATTCTGTAAGCTGCGTAATACCTGGGGCAAGCAATCAAAATCAAGCTGAATCTAATGCTTCAGTATCATCACTCCCGCCTTTAACCAATGAGCAAATGGATAAAGTAAAGGAAGTATACAATAAATACATTAAAAATGATATTCATCACTTATGGTAAAAGGAGCCAGAAGAACCGTCCCCTTGGCTTTCCGCTTATGCTCAGAATGATATTTAATTTAATTCAATTGGGACATACTAATGAGGATTTTGCATAGAGACGGAATGAGGGGAATCAGCATTGAGCAGATATTTCGAGGGGTGGTATTTTAAACATCAAAAAGAACAGGATACATTTTCAATAATTGTGGGTAGAGCAGATGATGGAGCCTTTATACAGGTTATTAACCAGGAGGATTCTTATCGTATACGATATCCGATATCAGCATTTCATAAGGGAAAAACTCTTCGGCTGGCAGACAGCTGGTTTAATAAAAACCACATACACCTTTCCATTCAGCATAAGGAGTTAGAACTCTCCGGTGATTTGCATTACGATAATCTAACCCCCATTTGCGGAAATATTATGGGTCCCTTTCGATTCCTACCAATGCAATGCAGGCATGAGGTAATTAGTATGAACCATACGCTGGATGGAGGGATCATCCTAAATGGAAAATGGCTTGATTTCACAGGAGGTAAAGGTTATATCGAAGGAGATGCCGGTTGTTCCTTCCCCAAGAGCTATACTTGGGTTCAATGCAACAGCTTTACCGAAGACTGTTCTATTATGGCAGCTGTGGCGCACATTCCGTTTATGTTTGCTTGGTTTTGGGGCTGTATCTGTGTAATTTGGCTTAATGGAGTGGAATATAGGCTGGCGACTTACAAAGGAGTAAAGATTAAGCATAGGGATGAGCGACAGCTGGTATTGGTTCAGAGGGATTTAACATTGCAAATTCAATTTCTGCAACCACATTCAGGACATGTTTTAGATGCACCTAGCAAAGGAAAGATGGAGCGAAGTGTATGGGAGGTTCCCTGTGATCCGGCTTATTTTGAATTTAGGAAGGGCAATGAAATCCTTTTTCAAGGAGAGAGCCGCTTTGCCAGTTATGAACACATGATTTGATAGAAACAAGTTGAGGAAATAACATAGTGACATCAACATAAATTAACCACAAAGAATGAAACGCAATGCTTGATTTTATGCAAGCCCTGTGCTAAGATAAAAAAGCATTATGCCGATGTGATGGAATTGGCAGACGTAGTGGACTCAAAATCCACCGGTGGCGACACCGTGCCGGTTCGAGTCCGGCCATCGGCACCAAATTAACAACTATAGAGAAAGCATCCGAATGATGAATTCAGATGCTTTCTTTTGTGTATATGGTCGCTTTTAATTAGTTGCCTTTAGCAGTGTTTTTTTGGCTGAAGTGGATTTTCAATCAAGGTAGCAAATTGAAAGTCATGGTCATGTCCATCATTAAAGGTAGTTTCACCTTTAACAAAATGAATATGTTTACCGTTCCCGACTTCTATAGCGGGACCGGTAGAATCTTCAATCTCATGAAAATGTTCTTCAAAAAAGTCGGTTCTCGTCCAAATCTTATGTATGTGACTTTCCTTAGCAAGTATGGCTTCACCAGAAACTCCGGCAAAACGATGGTTATGTGGGTCTTCCTCTTCTTCTGCAATTTGAGTACTACCTAAAAATTCGTGGACATGTCTCTGCTCTTTTTTCCTTTTTTCTTCTCTGCGGAAGCTTTCATCATTTTCGTTGCACTCACATTTTTTGTCACGATCTGCAAATCTGACCCAATCCGGACATACATCCCAGTTATTATTATGAAGCATAATAGTGATTCCTTTCATATAATTAGTTTTAATACATACTATGCTAATTAGGTGGTATTGCTACAATAATGTGCGCTATAAAGAACTTTTTCGCTATTTTCTGCAGGACTGCTTTTAAATGTTTGAGCAAAGTTGCTCCCATAGGAATGCGCTCATATCGACCACAAAATACCTTTTTCATTAGGAGGATTCAAGCAGGAAGAAACGGTAAAAATCAAATAGTTCGGATTAGTAATAAAATGCCCATGGAAGTCAAATAGCTCGACAACCATGGGCATTTTGGCAGCTTATTTTATTAAGATAGAAGAAACCATCCAATTATTGTTTTTCTGATGGTACTGGGAGCAGAGAATAATGATTTCTATAAAGCTGAATAGCAGCTGCTCCTATTAAAACAGCCATTCCGATAAGAGCGAAAGTTTGCAGCAGTATAAATTCGCCTTTAAAACCATCAGGAGATATTAAAAATTGATATATGCCAAAGTATGCCCATGCAATGGGAAGAGGGAATGCGGCATTACGAATTTTGGAAAGAACTAGTATTACCAGAATAACAGCAATTATAAGAATTATAATTGCCCAGATATTATCGGCAATTCCAAAACCGTTCCATTCCAGTTTGACAAGCATAGCGGCTGTATTAACAACAGTTGCTATAAACAACCAGCCGGTATAAATCCCAAAGCTAAGAGGCAGCAGCCAGCGCTTGCCCACATGAATTTTTAACAGTTTCAGGCAAATAAGGGATAGAGTTATTACAAATCCTAAAATAAAAATCACCGAAAGTTCGATCTGTACAAATGAGAACGCAACAATCCAAGCAATATTTAAGATACATGAAACCCAAAAAAGTATAGAAATTTTTTCAATAGCAGCCTCATAATAGGAATCGTTTTTCTTAATAATCATAACAATAACAGATGCGATCAAAAGTGTGTAAATAACGCTCCAGATACTGAAGGTTGAGGAGCTAGGGGTTATTAGAGTTAAGTACATGTCGGATATTTCTTTTTGCGAAAGACCGTTGATAATGCCCAAAGCACCCAGTGTATTAATTACCAGAGTTACTGCCAGTAATATTAAGTTAATCCATGACTTTTTAGTTTTGTCCATATTAATCCTCCCCATGTATTGAGATATACATTTTAAATGACTCTAGATAGTATTTAGTCTTATTATTAAATGAAAACTGCATTACCTCCTTATTATTTAGTTTTTACCCAAACTTTCACATTATATATTACCATTTAAGACTTGTTGCTGTTAATCCGGAAAAGCCGCCGCCGATGACGATAACATCGTATTCCATGAAACCCTCCTATATGTAAAAATAGTAGCTGTTGAGTAGATATTCTTCATTGTATTTACGGGCCATGGTAAACAGTAAGTTTTTTATTGACTGTAATTGAGTATTTTCCCTTTCAAACCTCTGCAAAACACTTTGAAAACGTTTTTTTTCAGATTCTGAAGCCCTGTTCTTAAAATATCCCCAGACATGCTGTGCCGCATTGATAGCATTTCCTTTATCATAAGGGGTTTTGAGCGACATTTCAATCATGCGGTACATTTGGATAGCCGGATATGTGCGTTTATCCTTAAGTAATTTTCGAATAGCATTATAATGCTCTGGTGACCGCTCAAGCACACAATATTTGTAATGTGCCCATTCGGTTTCCAGCCTGCTTATTTCTCCGATTGAAACGCAATTTATACATTTTAGTGCAGACAGGTTTTTGTCCTTGACCTCGAGCATAATGTCTATATCGGTTTTAGGTAAATCCTGATAAAAATCAAGGAATTTATCGATTGCTATAGTTTCGGAATGCGCCCCGGGTTTCTTTTCGGAATTTTGTTGAGAATAGTGAATCTTTTGCGGGCCATCGGCTGTTTTCCACGTTTCGGAACACTTTTTGATCCATTCAATACCCTTATTTGATTTGTCTGCCGGATTCACCATATTGTGCAGGCTATCATAAACTACGGGAATCCCGTCGAAACATGCAGTTTTCAGCACGTCTTTTATATTGAATAATTTATCATCGTTTTCCAGTACCAATCGACTTTTTATATTGTT
>CAYWXN010000062.1:7171-8647 GCA_964462075.1 uncultured Ruminiclostridium sp.
CGAAAAAGCCTGATTCCGTTTTGGATATTATAGTCGATCATCATGTTTAGCGAGCCTAAATTATGCCCTATTAAGGAAAGCAGGCGCTCTTCGTTTGCATTTTTCAGTATGCAGTTTTTCATCTCGCTCCCGGGTAAGCCGAGAGCAAGGCAGGCATATCCAATCCTCATATACTGACCTCTTTGTCCTCGGAATTAGCACAAATCACTAACCAGTAAGTTATGAAGGTTATTATAAAACACTGAATTTCTTCTTGAATCACAAATTAAAGAATCTCATCCTTGCTGTTAAAGTGGCTATAAAGTAATGGAGTCTTGATATTCACTTTCCCGCAAGTTTGGATATATAAAAATGATACCCCTTACTACAGAATAGGTCAAATGCTGCCTCTAATACTTCTCGCTTTTTATCAATTCTTATCACCTTTACAACCAATGCGCATTAGTTAGTAGTATTATACTAATCTATTTTTACATAGTCAATGTTAGAATATTACTTCTTTTTCCAATTCAAGTGGCGGTTTTTTATCTTTTGAATACATCAAATATCAAGGCCTTGCCTTGATGAAAAACACATGAACAAGACCTTACATACACATTCTAGGTAGAATACAATAGTTATTGATTTATGCCACAAATTGAGTATAATTAGACGTATATGGCATATGCCATTAACTATAGGGAGGTGATACACTATGGCCAGACCGATGAAGTGGCGAAAAGTCTGCTGCTTACCTGAAAGCAATAGATTCGGGCCACTTGATTCGCCTACAGAGGCAGAAAACAATGTAAAAATGACTGTTGACGAGTATGAAACCATAAGGCTTATTGACTTGGAGGGCTTCACACAAGAAGAGTGCGCCAAGCAGATGAATGTAGCACGTAGTACTGTGCAAGGAATTTATATTGAGGCAAGAAAAAAGCTGGCTGAATCGTTAGTTAACGGAAAGGTACTATCCATTGAGGGTGGCGAATATCGCCTTTGTGAAGGCTTGGAAAATGGCTGTGCTCACGGTTGTCATAGAAATAGGCGCAACAGACATTGATTATCTGTCGTCCGGTAGCGTAATAGAAATTTAAATTAAAGGAGCTAATATTATGAGCGAGAATTGCAATCAAAGCTGCAGCAGTTGTTCGGAGAACTGTGCAGAAAGAAAAGAAGAAAAAATTGATTTTTCCGAGAGTCTAAACGAAATGAGTAGTGTAAAAAAAGTCATCGCTATAGTCAGCGGTAAAGGGGGAGTGGGTAAGTCACTTGTTACATCAATGCTTGCGGTTACCATGAAAAGGATGGGGTATCATTCTGCCATTCTTGATGCAGACGTTACCGGGCCTTCTATTCCTAAAGCCTTTGGTATTAAGGACAAAGCCACAGGTAGCGAACTTGGCCTATTTCCTGTTAGGACAAAAACAGGTATTGATATTATGTCTGTTAATTTGCTTTTAGAAAATGATACCGATCCGGTTGTTTGGAGAG
>CAYWXN010000063.1:0-8599 GCA_964462075.1 uncultured Ruminiclostridium sp.
ATCAAAATCTTTCAGATCAGACAAGGCATTTCCTCTGCTGGAATATGCGATTGCATTTGTCGGATCGATTTCAATAGATTTGTTAAAGTCTGAAATAGCTGCTTTATGTTCATTATTCTCATAGTAAGTTAACCCTCGGTTGCAATAAGCTTCCCCATATTCAGGACGAATATTGATGGCTTTAGTATAATCGTAAATTGCCCCACTATAGTCTTGGAGGAAATACTTTGCATTTCCCATATTAAAGTAGGTAGTTGCATCATCAGGATCAAAAGCTAAAGCTTTAGTATAATCGTCAATAGCTCCTTTATAGTCCTGCAGGTCAGCTTTTACGTTTGCTCTATTCGTGAAAGCCATCGAATATTCCGGATTAAGTTGTATAGCTGCGTCATAATCTTTTACGGCTCCCAGGAAATCATTCAAATCACTCTTTGCGGTACCTCTGTTATAATAAGTTTTCGGATTATTTGAATCTAACTCAATGGCTCTGTTAAAATCCTCAATTCCTCCTCTGAAATCACGAACCTGGCATCTTGCATTCCCTCGATTAATGAATGCAGATGTATCTTTGGGATTAAGGACAATTGCAACAGAATAATCGGTAATAGCACCAGAATAATCACGGAGCATTTCCTTGGCCATTCCTCTGTTGTTAAAACTATGTGCATTATCCGGAACAAGTTGAATTGCCTTTGTAAAGTGTTCAATTGCACCAGAGTAATTCTGTTGATTATAACTATTTACTCCCTGATAATAAAACTCTTCTCCTGTCTGGCTAAAGCTACCAACTGTAACAAAAAAGAATATTATTAAATACAGAACCTTTTTCATTTTTTGAATAATAAAATGGCATTTATTTGTTGCAGTATTTTTTTATCTCGTAATATGCTTCCATTTTCCCCAACTCCCCAGCCTTGGATAAGTCCTCGCAGCCCTTTTTGTCTTTGAGCATTATCCTTGCCAAACCTCTATAAAAAAATGAGTTTTCACTTTCTTCAATCGACAGTGCTTTTGTCATGTCCGAAATGCATTCTTGAAATTTCCCCGTCTTATAATATAATTCTCCACGGGTATCCCAGATGAAAGACTTGTCCCTTTCTAACGTAAGTGCATTATTTACCAAAGGTAACGCTGAATCATAATCATCTAGCCTTACCAAACAATATGCTTTATTGTTTAGTACTGTTGCACGGAAACTATTATCATCAATGCTGTGAAATTCAGAGATAATAAAATCATAGTCTGAAATTGCACCCCTTATGTCTCCTAGTTCTGATTTAATGATTCCCCGAAAATAATATGCATCCAATTTATCTGAACCTAAATTAATGGCCTTCGTGAAATTTATTAGTGCATTCTGATAGTCCTCAATTAAATATTGAGTATAAGCAAGATTATAATAGCATCCGGTATCAGTGGGATTGATTAATAGCGCTTCTTTGAAATCATTTATGGCACTATTAAAATCCCTCTCTCCGATATAAGTAAAACCACGAAAATGATATAAGGTCGAATTTCTTTCCTCTTTAATTAGAGAATCCAATTTATTCCTAGCCTCCAGGAATTTTCCATTATTGTATGCCTCCACGGCGGAATTATAAATTGACTCAGCGGTTTCCTGCTTATTTTCTACTACACTAGCAATTTCACTCTTCCTTTCGACAAAGACTGATTTACTATCCTTTTTGGTAAACCTAATGAATGTAACATAAACTCTTTTCCCATTTAAGTCTATCTCATAGAAAACATTGTCAACATTTCTAACAATTTTTGCTTCTTGTTCTGAACTTGCATATCCGACTACCTTCGCATCAGTTGACGGTGCATTTCTCAAGCTAGCCCCATTTTCAATAATAACAATATCACCAGGTCTATAATCAGTATTTGACGGTTTAACTGATACATTTGCTGTACTGGATGATCTTCTATTTGTGTTCGATTTTGAGTTGTCTGAATTAACATATTCAGCTCTCGCAACCGCTTTTGCTAACTCTAATTCAATATTTCTTTCGATTTGTCTAATTTCATTACCTGCGGCTGATAAATCCTGCTTCTTCAGTAACAAAAGTGTTGATCTGTTTTTGTTTAGAGCGGTATTAAATTGGCTATCATTTGTTTGAGTTCTTAAAACTTCAATCCAATTAAGTAAATCATCAGCGTAAGTTTTATTCTGGTCGAAGAGAGCCTGTCTTTGCACAACAGCATTGATGAACTGTTGTTGTGAATTTTGGTTGTACATGCTGTATACATTTCTGGAGGTTAGTCTATTGGCCTGATTTTGATTATTATAGCTAGTATTATCTCGATTCCTTGTTTGAATACCAGCATTGTAACCATTATTGTATCCATCTTTATATGAGAAAAATTTTTCCCCTGGCTTAACTGGCCCCACTTGCGCTATTGGTGCAACGCATCCAACATCGCCATGACAATATCCTTCCTTAAAACCATCCCGGTAACCTTTATAATATTCAAGCTGACTGAATACCTGGACTGTAAAAACTGAGAAAATTAGAAAAAGAATAATTTTTTTCATAACATAGCTTGATAAAAAAATGATTAATAACAATATAGCTTATTATAACTTATCACAAAAAAGTATTAGCTAAATAAATTAAAAATAGTACTGCGAGTTTTGTTAAAGTTACATAAATCAATTGATCGATACAAAAATCCATCCACCAAAATCTTTTCAGATCTGATGGATGGAATCAGTACGGTTCGTTTTCAGGGGTTCTTGAGATTTTTAAGTTGAGCTGAACCGTCTCAAAAGAACCGAAAACATAATGCAGCTTGACTCAACTATTCCAGGATTATTTTGAAAAAAATAATATAGTATGGAATTCCTTTTATTATAAACACCTCCTTTACCTCAACGGTCAATTTTACGGCATCGACAGCCACCTTCTCTCCTTGACTGATATTGGGGAACGATACTAAACATATAGCCTGAAAAGGCGTATAAATGCGCCTGAGGGCACCTTTTTTATCAATAACCAGCAAGCTGTCAGCTGACACCCATTTTAAGAGTTCACGAAGGTATTCTTCCTTGCTCATAGAATAAGATGGATTTTTTAACAGTTATTGGTAAATGCACTATCGGAAATTTGTTGTTCATCGTAAAGATCTTGAGAGTATGGCCTTATGATAAAAACCAACTCTGCTTCTCATTACGCAAATGACTTATCAGAGCATTTACAAATAAGACCGATCCAACACTCCTGTCCATAAAACTGTCAATGTAACTGCTCTTGGCAGCGCCGGTAAAAAGGTTGTAAACCTTCCACAGATTAATTTCACCAGAATCATCCCTGCAAAAAGATTTGTCTTCATAATAATCCTTGCCGACAATTGAAATCTGAGTGTCGGAGATCGGTACCGGCATATCAAGAGCTTTCTTCATTTTTGACGGCAAGTATAGATACAATCTTGATTTCCCAATTAACTGAGCAAACTGATGCTCATTAAGAGTATATTCTGTAAGGGTGGAAAGGTGATTGATCTGTTTTTCTCCATCAAACCTTGACAGAAGCTGAAATACCCTGTTGGAAATCTCATGAACTGACATCGCTTTCAGATCTGCCAGAAATCCATCAGTACTCACACAGAGGTTTATGCAGACATGATTCTTAAATCCGACAAAGACTTTGAAATGCTCCTCAGTTTTCTTCCCATACAGGTTTTCATTATTGTAAGCTCTTACGCCTCCAATAGAAAGAGAGAGCTTATTCCCATTTACAGTCGAGTTTATCCCGGGCACTTCATAATTGAATGCCATTCTTTCGTAGTAAATGGTCTTTTCCTCTTCTGTGAGCAATTCGGCCGGCTTTCCCATAGCTTCGGGTATTCTGCCCTTTACAGGATGTGAAATCCTTATTGCTGGATGCAAAATCTGGTTACCTGCAAAGAATTTCTCCGCCGCCTGACCGACAACATCAATAAATTCTGTGTGGCTGATTGTGCTTTCATTGTCCTTTGAAAAGACAGGAATAATGCACTTGTTTTTCAGTTCTCCGTAAGAAACAGGCTGGGTATTCGCAAGAATGAACCTGTTGTCAGATGTTTCAACAACTTGTTCTTCTTCAGGCGTAATTACATTTTGCACATTAACTAGTTCCATCTTCACATTATATTTGGTTTAATAACTTGCTGACCGCTTACAATCCCCTCGATCTGCGATTTTCTGTTAATACAGAGAGGTTCAATTTTGTCTCTCAGACCAGGGTATTTTATCAGAACGTTTCGCAAGTCCTGAATGGTTTTGGCCTCATTGATCTGTTCGGTAACTCTCTTTATCAAATCCTCTCCCTGGCACCAGGTCCTTATCTTTATTCCAGTCTGCTCTGTAATCATGAATGGAATCGGATTGTAAAATAATCCTGTCCTGTCTTTAGAAGCTGTGGCCTGATGTTTTATGTCAAGATCCAGGACAACCGTGAATTCGTAATCCATTCCCTCTCGTGTTACACCTTTTAAACCTACTTTTTCCGGAACCATCTTGCCATTTTTATCTGTCAGAACATAATCCTGCTTGCTTCTGACTGTGGATATTACATGACATGAAGACTGAAGTATCTTTTGTACGAAAGCATTATGCCTTGGAGTCATTCTGTTCCAGTTTGTGAAGCTGTTCCCGGCCATATTGCCATGTGATTCTATTATTCCACCGCTTCCTTCCCATTCCTGGGTGATGCTGTCAATAATGATTGCTCTCATTCCTGATTGTTCACAGAACTCGATAGCCTCGATATATCTTTCGGGTGAAAAAGGCTCTGCAAGACTTAGAACGTTGTAATTGCCCAGATGAGAATACAGATGTGATGAATTATTCTCGGTATCTATAATTGCTATCTGATTCCAGTTTCCGACAAGCCCAGATGCCAGAAGAAGTGAGCTATAAGTTTTACCAGAACCAGATGGTCCCTGAAGTGCAAGCTTTATGACAGCCTGCTTTCTTTCTGCTTTTTGTAACTGCATAATTTCCATATTTTTAGATGAATAAAAAAGGGGGCATTTCACCCCCGGAGTTTTAAAGCGGCATTTCAACTTTTTCAGTTGCGACAGCCTGTGCAGCGAGCACTTCTCCTTCTTTCAGATAGACCCACCTGTGGTAAAGAGTTATTACTTCTCCCGTTTCTCTCAGGGTAATCTCATAAGGGTCACAGTCCACTCTTTGAACTGATCCCGGAATCTGCTGGCCAATCAGGCTCTGACACATAGCATCATCGAATGTTGAGGTTATTGAGGTCTTCTTGGCCGTAGCATAGTACCGACCGGTCCTAAGAGATCTTACAAATTCAAGTCCTCCCTGCAGGATAAGAGCATTGAATTCCTGGCCTTCTTTGTTCTGTCTTTTGACAAAATCTACAATTGTTACCATAATCAATTGATTATTAAATTAATAATTAGATTAGCGACGGGAGTGAATCCCAATCACATTGTTAAGGCGGGGTGTGTTTGGAATTGACCTGCCCACACGACTGCTATCTGAAAATTCTCAGAAAAGGCCGGGGGTATAGCTATTGGACAAATATTGACGGGGGTACTTGAAAACAAGTACCGGTACCGCACTCTCTCAATAATATAAAATCACCAGTTCCTTGTGAGGTAGATCGACCAAGTTGAGGAAAATTATTCATCATAAAATACTGGAAATCATATCTATTCAATTGACTTGTAACTAAAAAGCCTGCAGATAAGTGCAGGCTTCAAAATAGTCCGACAACCACGACTACCCCGACATTCTTGTATGATAGTCGGGATTGTCGGGATTGTCTAGATATTTTATGTCACCGAGGGTGGGTTATTGAAAATATATATCCCTTTTCCAACTTGGTTAATTTCACCAGTACTTTTTAAGATTCCAATCTTATCAAAATAAGTGCTTCTGTCCATAAAGTTTTCGGCCTCATTAAGAATTTCCTTGCTTGAGAATTTGGTGCACTCTTTAGTTTCTGTTACGTCTCTTATAATTGTCCTTAAAACATTAAGGTTCGTGTCATCAACTCTTCCATCAAAATCTTTAAATAAACTGCTTTCAGCTACATTTTTGCCAGGAACAATCCACAGATTATCATTTATTTCAAAAGTCTGAACCATTTCATCATCCTCTCTTTTGTATCTGCAAGCAACTTCTTTCACATATCTTACCCCATTAACTTTATTTATTCCAATCAAAAAATCAGCCTCCTGAGCAACAACATGGGAGCCTGCCAAAGAATCTATAGTTAACATTCTCCCGTTAAGTTTTGGAGGATGATGGATTACGACCATTGTGATTTTATTATCAGAAGCAATTTGCTTAAGGTTCAGTGAAACATCACGAGCAATATCACTACGTTCAATTTCTCCGTAACACATTCTTGTCAAACTGTCAATAAAAACAACATCAGCTTTTGATTCCAATATTATATCATTTAGCTTTTGCCAGTCTTCCTTACTCCTCAGAAATTTTGGAAAATTATCATCAATAACAAAATAGTTGATTTTATCCAGACCAGGGTTAATATATTGATATTGCTTATCGTTCCTTTCAGTCCGATTATTCAGAAACTCCTCAAAACTTATGAATAGAATTCGATATCCACCTTCATTTGTGAGAATTGGGTGACCCATAAAGTCCTTCAAGCCAAGAGCTAAAGAAAGTCCTAAATTCTCACAAAATATTGTTTTACCACTTTTTGACGGACCAAAAATATAACCAAAAGACCCTGATTTTATTCCTCGATATATAAAAGGTATAGGACCTAATTTCCGAACCTCATCTATTGCTTTATCTACAGGCAACAAGAATGTCTTTTTACTTTCCATAAATGCTTCCTTTTAAGTGTTTCTGTAAAAATTCTTCTCTGGCTTTTTTCGGGTACCAGATTTTCCCGTTTACCTTGATAAATGACATCAAACCATTTTGTCTCCAGGTCGCGACAGTTCTTTCGGAAACTTTCCAATTACGAATTATGTCAGCATTATCCCAGAGGTCTTCATTTGGATTTACAACCTCAATTATTCGGTCCATTCTCAAGTTAAGCTGATCAATTCCTTTTAGCACTTCACAAATCCTGGCATTTGTATCAAAACTTTCCATAATTCAGTCCTCCATACCATTAATTTTATTCTTCTGCACAAAATTCATGATGTCTTCGACATCGTACAACCACATCCCGTCAGCATTAATTGCTGGCAAACAACCACCCACTCTCAGGGATTGAAGCTTTGCAGCACTAATCCCACCTAGCATTTCACGTACCTCTGCAGACTTCATGAACCGCTTTGGTCTTGCGGTCATGTTTCCCCTGATCTCCTCTGCTATCAACTTCTTCAGTTCTTCCCAATCAGGGGGCTTCATTAGAATAATTTCATTCATATTTATATAAAGTAAAAATAAACACAAAGGTATGGTCCATAATATCAATCGCATACTGCCTTTAGCAGGAGTTGTGGAAAGGCAGAGGCAGAAGATCTGCAGTGATTAAATATTGCAGGATCGGTTAAGAATAATTTTTTGGGAAAGCAGATTATAAAGGCAGGTTATAAAGGCAGGTTTTCATATAGAAAACAATTTTAATACCTCGTCAAGAAGAAGCGTAACACTTGCTATTGGGTCTTTGGTGTCTTTTAAATCATTTGGCTCGAATTCGCCTTCTGATGGCTTGAAACAGGCAACAGTTCTTTTCCAGATGCCTTCATTAGGATGCTCTATTAGATTGTTTTCATTAAGCTTTCGGATGAAATACCTCAAAGAATTTGCTTCATACCAAACGACCTTATTAGAAATATTTTTCCCACTAAAAACGGCGCGAATATCTTCAGCGGAGGTTGCTTCAGGGTCAATAAAGCAATGGCCTTTTTGAGTAAGTCTCGAATGGATAGCATTAAAGTTAACGTTGGGGTTAAGGAGAAAGAAAGAGCCTCTGTTTGGAGATCTTAGCCTCCTATTCTTTCTTCTTTGGGTGGGCGGGACTGAAGTTTCTAGTGAAATGAAAACAGAATCATAATCTCGTTTTGCAGTTTCGTACAACTGAAATACTAACTCCTTTAAGATTCTGATACAACGCATTGTCGTGTCTTCTGAATCATCAATCTTAACATCATCAAGAAGATAGGTTATGGTTCCATTTGCCTCATGAAATAACGAGTTTTTAAGGCCATTGATCTTCTCATAAAAATCATTGACATATTGATTCAGACTATCCCTATCTGTTGCATAGTGCAACTTTTGATTACGTCTTTCACCGATAACCTTACGATGCAAGGCCGTAAGTTCAGAATTATAAAATGAATAAGATTTTTCCAATTCATTATTGAGCAACTTACTAACTGAATTAAGGGCAAAACATTCAAAATTTATATATCTTGTAAATTCCATACCCATAAAGGTATGGACATTTTTGTTAAGATTGATTCGTTTTTTGACTGATAGCTTCTACAGGCCTTCCAAACAAATGCCGCATATCATCAGCTACTTTTCTGTCGACTACCTTTGAATATATCTGGGTTGTTTTTAAGTCAGAATGGCCAAGCATTTTTGATACAGTTTCTATAGGTACTCCATTTGACAGTGTAACAGTAGTTGCGAAAGTGTGGCGCGCAAGGTGGGTAG
>CAYWXN010000064.1:0-8573 GCA_964462075.1 uncultured Ruminiclostridium sp.
TTATTATAGTGCCTACGCAGGGATTACATTGCCAAACGATAATAGCATAGGCCTGCACAAATCGTTTGGATTTACTGAAGTTGGGATATACCATAACGTGGGATTCAAAAATGGTAAATGGCTTGATGTTATATGGCTCGAAAAACAACTGAAAGAATACAGTATTCCCCCTATGATTGGGACCAGCAGGAACCAAGGAACAAATCTATAAGTGAGGAGGGAAAAGGATGGAATATGATAAATTGCTGGGTGTATTGAAATCTCGTTTTGAAGAAAACATGAATCGCCATAAAGGGCTCTCATGGGAAAAGTTCTAAAGAAAATAGAAGCTAAGAAGATTTTATAGTTTGCATTAAGGTATTACTGAACGGATTGGATGAAAATTATTGATACCGCCGGAGGTGAACTTAAATGCCCTTTACCATAGTCCGTCAGGACATCACAAAAATGAAAGCCGACGCAATTGTCAACGCGGCCAACACCAACCTGCAAATGGGTGGTGGGGTTTGTGGAGCTATATTCAAAGCAGCAGGAGCGGCACAGCTTCAAGCCGCTTGTGATAAACTCGCCCCCATTAATACGGGTGAGGCTGTTATTACGCCGGGATTTGATATACCCGCCAAATTTATCATTCATGCAGCGGGACCCGTCTATCGGGATTGGACCAAGGAGCAAAATGAGCAGCATCTTCGTGCCGCCTATAAAAATTCGCTGATAAGAGCAGTCGAAAACAAATGCGAGAGTGTTGCTTTTCCGCTGATTTCAAGCGGTATATATGGTTATCCGAAAGACGAAGCACTTTTAGTGGCTACATCGGCAATTCAGGATTTCCTTACATACCACGACCTTGACGTAACTCTTGTGGTGTTTGATAAGTCAGCATTCACAATCAGCCGCGAACTACTCGGAGCAGTTGAAAGTTATATCGATGAGCATTACGTTGACACGCACCAAATAAGGCGGCGACAACTTCTTGATGTAGAGCAGCAAGCATTATATGAGGCTGATGAGTCTGTTATTAATTACAATGAGCCGATTTTTAAAGAAAAATTTGCTCCGTCCGTTGGTGCGCCTGCTCCTCTTGATGATTTGGTCGGCAACCTTGATGAGCCATTCTCCCAGATGCTACTTCGTCTAATTGATGCAAAGGGCATGGCCGATGTCGAGGTTTATAAACGCGCTAATCTCGATCGCAAATTGTTCTCCAAAATCAGGAGTAATAAAAGTTATATGCCAAGCAAGCGTACGGCTATTGCCCTCGCCGTGGCACTGGAACTGTCACTCGATGAAACCGATGACCTGCTGAAACGGGCGGGATATGCGCTTTCCCATGCCGTCAAGTTCGATGTTATTGTTGAATATTTTATTGCAAACGGTAAATATAATATTTTCCGGATCAATGAAGTATTGTTTGAGTACGACCAGCCGCTGTTGGGAGGCTGAGACATAAAGACAACCATAATGTCGCTTTTCAGGCGACCAGTTAATAATATAAGATTGTTATCCTTAAGACATAAAATCTTAAGGAGGATATTTCACAATGAAAAAAGGATTAACTGAGCTGGTATTCATACTTGACAAAAGTGGCTCGATGAGAGGACTGGAAGCAGACACCATTGGTGGGTACAATTCAATGCTTAAGAAACAACAGGCCGTTGAAGGTGAATGCTGCGTCACAACCGTTTTGTTCGATAACAACTATGAACTGCTACATGACCGTATCGATATTAAGGCAGTCACCGAAATTACCGAAAAGGAGTATCAGGTTGGCGGTTCGACTGCCTTACTTGATGCAATTGGAAGAACCATTCATAAAATTGACAGCGCCCAGAAGCATACTGCCGATGATTACCGGGCCGAAAAGGTGATGTTTGCTATTATTACCGACGGCGAAGAAAACTCCAGCCGTGAATATTCAGCTGGAAAGGTTAAGAAGCAGATTGAAAAACAAAAGTCAAAGTACGGTTGGGAGTTTGTTTTTCTTGGTGCAAACATCGATTCGGTTCAGACCGCCGGGCGTTTTGGAATAGCTCCCGACAGAGCCATTGATTATCTCGCCGATAGCGAAGGAACAAACCTGAACTTTAAGGCAATGGCAAGTGCGGTAGCGACATTCCGTGAGACGGGAACAATCGACGAAGCTTGCTTTGAGGATATCCGTGAAGACATGAAACGACGGGGAGGTCGGAAATAATTCCACGAATAATCAAGCAGGCAGATTATATTATCGAAAGAAGACCAACTGGAAAAAGAATTTTCCCCAAAATGGTACATTAGGTGTCAGCGTATCCTTATAGAAATCCAGATTGACATCACCTAAGATAAACAATTGCTGTGTTCCGACTATCGGGTTGTCTCCGCCGAACATCAGCCCCCAGCCAAGCAACATGAAACCGATAAAGTTCTTTGACAGAATATTGACTGCATTTTTTGACCTGGCCATACCGGATTCGGCCGATGCGAAACCGAGGTTCATAAAAAAGACCAAGCTAAAGCTGATTTGATTGCCAATAGAAAAATTATCTATAGTTGAGGCCTTGAAACATTCCATGTTCGTTCATATAATAAAACAAGTCTTGTAATACATGTCTTTTGTATGCGCTCCATTTTGGCGCGATTAAGTTTTTATGATTACCATCACCGGTTACTCTGTGAATAACAATCTTTTCGGGCATTCTGGTTATTGCCTCTGCCACCCATTTTATATAAGTCGCTTCATCTAATAAAGGGAACGGTTTTTCCAGATATTCTTTATATAAAGGACTGTCTTTCAATATATGCAGCATTGACATTTTAATACCGTTTATGGGCTGTTTTGCCATATAATCAATTGTAGCCATAAAATCATCATAAGCTTCGCCCATTAGTCCGACTATCAGATGTACAATTATAGGGATATCAACTTGATTTAAGCGTGTAACAGCGTTCTCATAAACTGACAGATCGTATCCCCTGTGAAAGAGATCTGCTGTTTTTTGATGTATTGTTTGCAGCCCCAGTTCAACCCATAGAGGTTTGATTTTAGATAAACGGCCAAGCTCTTTTATCATTGTATTTGACAAACAGTCCGGCCTTGTACCAATTGAAAGTCCTACGACTCTTTCATCTGCGAGAATTTCCTCATATACGGGTACCAGTAGTTCCACTGGTCCATAGGTGTTGGTAAAGGATTGCAAATATGCTATGTAACTTTTTGAGTTGCTTTTTGAAGCTACCATTTGAATGGCTGAAGCAATTTTTTCGCGAATATGCATAGGTCCTGCTATAGCAAAATCACCAGACCCTCTTGCCGAACAAAATGTACAGCCTTCCGCACCTTTTGTGCCGTCTCTGGTAGGGCAGGTGCAACCAATATCTAACGAGATTCTATATACTTTATTGCCAAAAATCTGGCGATAGTATTGATTTGCAGAATAATATGGTTTTTGGTCGGGCCAGAGCTTCATGTCATCTCCTGTATTTATAGATTTATAAATAAAAACAAATCAATTATAACATAGAAATTACCTTTATATAATGCTATGGGGAATTTGCCACCCAGCACCTTTGCTGTTATATTATGGTATAGTTAAAGCCGTTTTGATTGTTAATAGCAAAAAAACATTCTATAATCAGAAGAGATGCATACGGCATTACGCCGAATAAATAAAGTTTAGGGAAGATATAAGAGTACTAGGGGAGAATCATATGAGTAAGGTTATTATACAGGAATGTAAAAATTATGAACCAAAAACCGTTATTGAAAAAATAAACGCTGCGGTAGAAATACTCGGCGGGTGGGATAAATTTGTTAAGCCGCATGATAATGTACTCCTTAAGGTGAATCTGATAGGACCGAAGTCTTCGGATACGGCCGCGGTAACACACGCTGAATTTGTAAGAGCCATGGTAAGAATATTGAGGGACAGAAAATGCAATGTTTGGATTGGTGACAGCTCGGGAGGAGCTATAGCAGGAATAGCGCCTACTGCAAAGGGTTTCAGAGTTGCAGGTTACGAGAGGGTAGCGGAGGAAGAAGGAGCACAGATAAAGAATTTTGATCGTGAGGGTGTGGTGGCTGTCAGTCCGGAAAGCCGTTGCGAAGAAACCATGTATATAGCCAAGCCAATGTTCGATGCTGATGTGGTCATAAATTTGCCAAAATTGAAAACACACTCGGCACAGATTTTTTCCGGAGCTGTGAAAAATGTATTTGGATGTATACCGGGGCTCAGGAAGGCGAAGTATCACAAGATGGCTCCCGATCCAGGCGATTTCGGGCAAATCATCTGCGATATCAACAATGCAACTAAAATACGGCTTCACATCATGGATGGGATTCTGGCAATGCAGGGAGAGGGACCGACGGCAGGCAGTGTTTATCAGGCCGATAAAATTCTCGTCAGTGAAGATCCTTTGGCATTGGATACTGTGGCGGCAAAAATGGTTGGGATTGATGTTGAAGATGTACCGATATTGGTAACGGTGCGAAACCGGAATCTGGGAGAAGGCTGCCTGAAAAAAATTAATCTTGCGGGTGATTATGAACAAGTCCCCAGGCTGGAAAACTTTAAACTTCCCAAGCGTTTCAGGGCAATAAAGAAACGAAATGGTAAAATTCTCGTTAAAGTGATTGAGTTTTTTAATACACATCCCATAATCGACATCAATAAATGCAGAAAATGCAATATGTGTGTGGAAAGTTGCCCGGTACAAGCTATAGACAAGGAAACGAAGCGAATTGATTATAGTGTATGCATTGACTGTATGTGTTGCCATGAGTTATGTATGTTTAAGGCCGTAGAACTTAAAAACAGTAATAAGGCAGCAGGTTTGATATCAGGCTTTTTCAGAAAATAGGCCAATAATGAATGTTATAAGGCTGTTACTCTGGGAGTAAGCAATTCAAAATCTTTTTGTTTAAAATATACCCATTGGAGGTGATATAGATGAATAAAAAGCTATTTATTCAAGCAATCGGGAAATATCTATCAGGTGTTTTACTATTATCCATGCTGCTGTTTATTCCGGCAGGAACGCTGGATTTTTGGAATGCGTGGTTGCAAAAAACGAATTAAGTACAGAGTAATTCCTTTTGTTTGGTAGTCATTATTAGATTTGATTAAAAAGAAAAAAGAATAGAATAGGAGTACTAAAAATGATATTATATACGGAACGATTGATCCTCCGCCCTTGGGTGGAATCAGATGCGGAGAGTTTATATGAATATGCAAAGGATCCGGCGGTTGGACCCATTGCCGGATGGCCGCCACATACCAGTGTGGATAACAGCAGAGAAATAATAAAGGATATTCTTGCTGTTGATGAAACCTATGCAGTATGCTTGAAAACTGACAATAGAGCGATTGGTAGCATTGGATTGATGATTGGAAAAGCCAGTAATATTGACATCACCGATAATGAAGGTGAAATCGGATACTGGATTGGAGTTCCGTTCTGGGGACAAGGTCTTATTTCTGAGGCTTGTAAAGAGCTCATTCGTCATGCCTTTGAGGATCTAAAACTTGAAAAATTGTGGTGCGGCTATTTTGAAGGCAATAACAAATCAAAACGTGCCCAGGAAAAATGTGGCTTTGAGCATCACCATACAAAAAAAGATATTTATTGGAGTCTTATGGATGATATTCGCACTGAGCATATCACCTGTCTTCCAAGAGAGTCGTGGATAGACCGGCAGAATAGGCTGCTTTCCAATAGCTGAGAATTATTTTTTGACTTAATTATTACTAACAATTTAGGTTGCTAGATTTACTCAATTTGGTATCCTGTAACAGTTATCTATTATTAACATAAACTGATATAGTGAGTTAACCTATTAAAGGGTGGCATAAATCATGCTATCAAGCATTAGTTTTATAAAACAGTCTCTAGGGTTGCATTTATTTTTTGCAAGGATTATGAAAGAACACTCATTTTTCCTTGAAGTTGGGTTTACGCCGAGGGACGTTAACTTTACCCAACAGGCAGATGCTTTTCGCAGTGAATTTGACGGGCTGCTGGGAGAAGCTATTTCCCTTTCAAACGGTGTTGTTAATCCCGGAGTTCTTGAATCCGGTGAGGTAATAACGCCGTTTACTTTAAATGCAGAAATGGCGACCACATATTTTACAGGCATACAGATACCAACTCAACTAACGCAAGCAGAAGCAGATCTAATGGGAAATAATAATACAAGAGCAAACCCCATGCTTGAACAACGTGTATCGGTACTTAACCAAAGGGCAATAAATGCAACGGCTGCGTTGATACAGTTTAAAACAAATATCTTATCTAATGTATTAAGCTGCAAAATGTTTACACTTAATTATCCTTTGTTGATTACACACATAATTCGTGAGGCGGAATTATATCTTCAGCAGCTTAGAAGACTTCAAAACAGGGAGGAGATAAGTCTGGAAAGAGAAGCCTACGAACTGGAATTTTTCTGGAACAGGCAAATGGCAGAACACGCAAAGTTTATCCGGGGATTGCTTGACCCGACTGAGGGCAGTTTAATCAATCAAGCAGATAGTTTTGGGAATGAGTTTGATAAATTGACAGCAGAGGCACAGGCAGCAATGGATGCGACCGCTCCGTTGGCCAGAGTTACAGACGAAAGCATAAAAGCAACTGAGGGTTTACGGAGATTTAAAGCTCAAGGCACGCAGGGTATCCTTGCATGTAAGGTAAAATCGATCATTATACCGCTGCTGGGTGATCATGTCTTGCGTGAAGCGAATCATTATCTGCGGCTACTTAAAATGTTTGAAAGAAGTTAATACAATTTTGACCCGCCTGAATTACCAATCTTCTATAATAATAGTTCCAACATGTAAAGTGTGTTATGTTTATGTCGAGGGCGAGAAGGAATAAAGCCTGCGGGTATTAGAAAAAGTGTTTGAGCGTAATAAGGTCATTGAGGTACAATTGTAATTGTTAATTCAATTACAACAAGGGTATATCTTGATTACATAAGGTAATTTTAGGAACTGAGGAGAAAATCAATAGAAAACTATGAAAAAAATTTCGATTACAGTAATGAAGCAAACTGTCTATCAGGATTTGATAGACAAATATGAAAACCCAATTCAACATGCTTGCGATATGAAAGTAGGACAAGTATTTATTGCGAACGGTTGGGAGAAACCTGAGGGTATTTGCAACAGCGCATGGGAGAGTATGTCTGCCTTTGTTATGACACTGGCCCACGGTGGTGAAGATTTCTATGGTGGCTGGATGAAGAACAAAAAGTCGGCCATGATTTCCTGTAATGACGGTTTTCGTCCGGTGAGTTTTTTAATTGAAGTGCTGGATAATTAGGTTTACGCAGGGACATTCGCGGCAAAATAGGCAAGTAAGCAGGAGATACCGTAAAAGTAATCATCAAGGAGCGTGAGTGAAATGTGGATATGTCCTAAGTGTGGTCGAGAGTTAAAAAACACGGAACAAAAACACTTCTGTATAAAATCGAACAGCATTGACGAATATATCGCAGAACAACCGGAAGAGATGCGCCCCCTATTACAAAGTATCAGAGATACTATCCGCAAAGCTGCCCCGGACGCCATAGAAAAAATTTCGTGGCAGATGCCGACTTTCTGGCAAAAGGAAAACCTTATCCATTTTGCAGCGCATAAAAAGCACATTGGCCTATACCCTGGTGGTGAGGCTACTACTGAGTTTGCAGAGAGGCTCGCGGGCTATAAGACTTCTAAAGGAACCATTCAGCTTTCCCTTGGCAAGCCGATAGATTATGAGCTTATCGCCGATATAGTGCGTTGGAGAGTAAAACAAACGGAGGGTTGAAATTTCAAAAGTTTATCCGATGTATATCCAAAAAGCGCAAATGTAAAAGATATTGAGAAGCTGAGACGAAAGATACTATGAGGTAATTAGATATGTCTATGTGGAGTCCGTGGCGAGGGTGCCGCCGAATTAGCGAGGGTTGCCGCTTTTGTTATATACATAAAGGCGATGAAAAGCGCGGTGTTGAAACAGAGAAAATTGTAAAAACTGATAACTTCTACGCACCAATTGAAAAGAAGAAAAATGGTGAGTATAAAATGAAGTCTGGCGTGGTCTACGTTTGCTTTCAAGGTGATTTTTTGATTGAAGAGGCAGACAAGTGGCGTAGTGAGTGCTGGGATATGATTCGCGAGCGTTCAGACTGTCATTTCATATTTCTTACAAAACGTATCAACCGCTTTGACATATGTAAGCCTTCTGATTGGGAAAACGGGTATGATAATGTAACGGTAGGCGTCTCCTGCGAGAATCAGCAGGCTGTTGACGAACGTTTGCCCATTTTATCCGCACAGCCCATAAAACACAGAAATATAATACTGCAGCCACTAATAGAGGCAGTCAATATCGACCCGTACATATCTAAAGCTGAGCTTGTTATTGTAGGTGGGGAATATGACATAAATGCCCGCCCATTGTGCTATGAATGGGTGCTTGACATTCGTGAAAAATGCGTTAAAGCAAACGTGAACTTTGAGTTCCGACAATGCGCAACACATTTTATAAAGGACGGCAAAGAGTATACCCTTGCGTACAATCAATTAGGAAGGCAGGCAAAGGCAGCAGGGATA
>CAYWXN010000065.1:0-8564 GCA_964462075.1 uncultured Ruminiclostridium sp.
TACCTGTACCCATGCTAACTATTATAGCCCTGTTTAATTTGCTTAGGAATAAACCTCCGAGACCTATAGCTAAAAATTCATCGACCTTGTAGGTAGGAATGCCGAATATCTTCTCGTCGATAAAGGTTGACCCCACGCCGGTTACCATTATTTTATCAATATCTGTAAGCTGCAATTTGTTTTCATTTAAAAATCTACCGAAAGCACCGTATACAGATGACACGGGATCGTTAGCCTTTACCAACAAAGGGCTGAAAAGCTTTTCCCGATCATATCCAATAATCTTTGTAGTGCTTCCTCCAACATCAATACCAACAATTTTACCCATAAGATATAATACCTCACTTAGGCTTTCTTCGTATTATTATATCGAAAATAGGCCAAGGCCACCGGCATGGTTATTAACCCACTTAAAACTGCCTCAGCTATTGCGTTTGTTGTAAATACTGAAATGAAAATGGCTCCAACGGTTGTTCCCATAAGCTCCACCACTTTTTGTGCATAAATAAGGTACAACATTAAAAATACTAAACCTGTATTAGTAAGACTGCCTGCCACACCACCTATAAAGGTACTAACAGAGTTTATTAAAGTCTGCTTTTTGAAAAGCTTAGATATAAGTAGATAAACAAAATATGCAACCACGCCTATAAACATTCTGGGAAGCACTGATAGCAATGGATTTATAAACAAAGGATCTAAGGGCGTAGCCGGTCTTGTAAGGGCGTGCAACAAACTTATAATACCAAAAGAAGTACCCATAATTAGACCTGCTACAGGCCCAAGAACAATTCCGGTAATTATGGTTGGAATATGAGTAATTGTTAAGCTGATTACCCCCAAAGGTATCATTCCCAAAGGTGTCAAGTCCATAATGATGGTAATGGCCAACATAAGGCCAAGAAAGGTTAAGCCTCTCGGGCTTTTAAATAGATTTTTCATGTTTTCCTCCGTTCTCATTCCCTCATTGGGATATGATTCGAAATTTAAATTTTTACTTTGTCCGGCTTTATAATAAATACCGGCACGATAAATATAGCATAATAATGTACACATTATCAATAACATATGATGCCTATAAATGCCCTTTTCGGCCGTACATTTTTGTTGATTTTTTATTATTGATGCCCAATATTATTTATCTTAATATTTATATAAAAACCGAATTCGAATATTTATTTTGTCAAAATATCGGGATATGTATTGTAATGTGTGATAAAATATAGATAAAAAAATAAGGTGATTACTTTGCATCATGTTTTTATTATAAATCCCATAGCCGGCAAAGGTCGTGCCGTTCAAATGATTGGGGACATAAAGTCCAGGTTTAAAGATTTGAAACAATCATTTGAGATTTTAACAACAGAAGCGCCGGGACACGCAACAGAAATTGCTAAAAAGGCTGCTTCGGTCGGTGAGGATGTCCGCATTTATTCGGTCGGTGGAGATGGCACTCTTAATGAAATCGTTAACGGAATTGCCGGTTTCCCTAATGTCGAGCTGGGTATAATACCATGTGGGTCAGGTAATGATGTCGCACGTTATCTTTATCCTGTAATGGATCCCTTAAAACTGATCAGGGTACTCCCTATCTCAACATCAAAAACCATAGATTTAGGCAAACTAAACGGATATTATTTTTTTAACATTGCATCCATAGGCTTTGACGCAGAGGTTGTGCGAAACAGCCGTTATTTTAAGCGGTTTCCTCTTATATCGGGTTCAATGTCATATATTTTGGCCGTTTTGGTTACTCTGATTAAGTGCGAAAAATATAAGTTAAAAATTACACTTGATAACAATACACCAATTGAAAAAGACTTTTTATTAACTATCTTTGCAAATGGTTCCTACTATGGCGGAGGTATGCTTGCTGCTCCCAGTGCTAAAATGGATGATGGGATCTTTGACTTTTATTTGGTTGACTCACTTCCGCGTCGAAGAATTCTTAGATTCTTCCCTCTGTTCCGAAGAGGAGAGCACGGTAACATGAAAGAAGTTAACATGTCAAGGGGAACAAGGGCAATAGTGGAAAGTGAAAACCCTGTTTCCGTAAATATTGACGGTGAGATAAGTCTTGATACACATATATCTATTGAATTACTTCCAAACCATATAAAAGTGCTTACTCCATAGGAATGGAAAGCTTATTTTCTTTGTTGTTCAGTAAATAAAATCCTTGAGGGTTTTCCGGGTTTTTCTTGTTATATGCTAATGGCTTTCCATCCATGCCTGAAAAAATTCCTCCTGCCTCGGTAACAATTATTTCCATAGCTGCTGTATCCCATTCCATAGTACGCCCAAAGCGATAATATGCTTCAACATCGCCTCTGGCCAGAAGACACCCCTTATACGCGCTACCTGCTACAATAACATGGTTTATATTGTTCTTTGAAATAAGTTCATCCAACATGGGAGAATGGTGGGTGCGACTCTTTGCTAATCTAATATTGCCTATCCTTTTTGATACGTGCAGATGTTTCTTTTCGCCGTTTATTAGAGAAAATGCTCCTTCTCCTTTCCATCCATAGTACAGTTCTTTATAGACAGGTACATATATTACTCCTCCGATGGGCTTTCCCCATTCGGTTAGAGCAATGTTTACAGTGAACTCATCATTCCCTTTGATAAACTCCTTGGTGCCGTCAAGAGGATCTACTAAAAAGCAATATCTCTTTTCTATCCTTGAAAGGTCATCAAAAGATTCTTCGGCCAGAATTCCCATATCAGGGAATTCTTTTTTAATTCCACTGACAATAATATCATTGGCATTTTTATCAGCTTCAGTTACAGGTGAGTTGTCTTCCTTGTACTCTATCCGGATCTCTTTCATATAAAGCTTTAGTATCTCTTCCCCCGCAATAATGGACAGCTCTTTTATAGTATCGAGTACATCCTTAGAATTTATCAACCCTTCATCTCCTAAATAATTCTTATGTATTTTTTTCGGCCCTGATTATATTCTATTTTGTATACCTCTTTTACCTGAAAGCCATTCGCTGTGCTGACACTAATCACATGGTTCAAATACTGTTCGGGAAACAAGAGGCAGTAGCCGCATCCGGTCTTTGTAACCTTACAAGGAGTTGAAATGACTTGAAAAACAATTCCTTTTTGCTCAAACACCCGGCATATTCTATAAGCAAAATTCCCTGAATCATAAAGTGCAATACAATCCACAACATGTACCTGTCATATCATAGTCATAATATATGCTATTCTCCTGTCCTCATTGCTGTCACAAAAGTATTGCAAAAAGAAAAGCATCACTGCTTTTCACTTGCCTTCATTGTATCGGGCTAAAAACTGCCTGGTTCGCTCTTCATTAGGATTATCAAATACTTCTTTAGGTGTGCCCTGCTCGACAATAACGCCTTCATCCATAAATATAACCCTGTCAGCTACATCCCGGGCGAAATTCATTTCATGAGTCACGATAATCATAGTTGTATTTCGCTCCGCTAAATTTCGAATAACTTTTAACACTTCGCCCGTGAGTTCAGGATCTAAAGCAGATGTAGGCTCATCAAAGCATAAAATATCGGGCTCCAGAGCCAAAGCCCGGGCAATGGCTACACGCTGCTGCTGTCCGCCGGATACCTGATGAGGATAATAGTTCAGCTTATCAGATAGACCGACCTGAGATAAAAGCTTTTTCCCGTTGTCTTGAATTTCTTCTAAGATAGCTTTTCTATCCTGTTGATAATTTGGTCGCTCCCTGGCCAATAATTCTGCTGCCAAGGTAACATTTTTAAGAACCGTATATTGAGGAAATAGGTTAAAGTTTTGAAAAACTAAGCCAAAATGCAGGCGCTTTTTTCTGACCTCGCTTTCTTTCTGGGTGTCAGGATCCATGGCATCAAAAATCACCTTATTATTTACGGTAATACTTCCTTTATCAGGCCTCTCCAGGAAGTTTAGGCATCGAAGCAGCGTGGTCTTTCCGCTTCCGGAAGAACCGATTATTGCTATTGCTTCGCCCTTTTCCAATGAAAAATTAATCCCATGCAAAACCTGAAGGGTTTCAAAATGCTTTTCGATGTTTTTAACTTCTAAAACTGCCATTAAAATCCCCTCCTTTATGCACGAAAATAACTCAGTTTCTTTTCTAAATAATCAAACAATATGGTTAACACCCCTACGAAAATGAGAAAATAAATTCCCGTTGCAAATAGGGGCCAAATAAGGCCTTTGCTGCTGTATTCTCCGGCCATCATAATGATTTCCTTATTAGCAATTATGCGGGCAAGGGATGTATCCTTCACCAGAGTAATTACCTCATTACCAACAGGTGGCAGAATACGTTTCACCACCTGAAGCAGTGTTACCTTGAAAAATATTTGTCCCTTTGTCATTCCCAGGACCTGACCTGCTTCATATTGTCCTTTTGCTATGCTTTCAATACCGCCTCGATATATCTCTGAAAAATAACAGGCATAATTGATAACAAATGCTACCGTTGCTGCTACAAAACGTCCTGTATCACCATTTGGCCAAGACGCGGAAAAGCCTAGAAGACCCGGTCCATAAAACATAACAATAAGTTGCAACATCAGCGGTGTTCCGCGGATAACCCAAACGAAGGTTCGCACCAACCAACGAAGCGGCTTAAAGCGGCTCATTGACCCAAATGCGATCAACAGCCCAAGGGGTAGCGAAAACAAAAGTGTTAATACAAAGAGCTTACAATTAATTAAAAAGCTCTCCGATAGGCGGCTAATAATCACCGGAATCTGATTCATATCTCTCTTACCTCAACAAATATACAATGGGGCAGAGTTTTAACCTCTGCCCCTAGTTTAATTTACTATGTACATTAAGTCTAGTCAGCTAAATCTAATCCATACTTTTCAGCTAATGCACCCATTGTGCCATCAGCAACTAATTTGTCGAAAATCTTATTTACTTCTGCGCAAATATTGGAACCTTTCCGGAATGCAACACCATAGTCCTCTTCTGCTAAGTGATCAACAATCTTAATATCCTCATAGTTTGTACCTTTACCGGTCATGGTGTTAGCAAGAGTTAAGTCTAAGACTGCAGCGTCTGAAGTCCCGGCTTTTACTTCCATTAAGCACTCTGTCTGTAAGGTCTTAGGAACAAAGCTCGCCTGCTTCAGGTTACCATCTTCCTGGATAACCTTCTCGCCGGCAGATCCCTGCTCGGCAGCTACTGTCTTGCCAATCAATGAAGCTGTGCTTTCATAGGCTGTACCTTCCTTGACAATAACCACCTGGGCGTTCTTCACATAAGGTTTTGTTATTTCCATGGTTGCCTTACGGTCATCATCAATGGTTAAACCATTCCAAATACAATCAATTGACTTTGCATTTAACTCCACTTCCTTGGTGTCCCAGTTGATTTCAACAAATTGAGGTTCTAAACCAAGCTTTTCACAAACCAATATGGCCAGTTCTGTGTCGAAACCGGTAAATGTGCCGTTTTCATCTGTATAATTCATGGGAGCATAATCGGTGTAGCCAATGACAAGCTTTTTATTTTTCTTAACATAACTTAGATCATTACCACCTTGCGCTCCACAAGCAGCTAATGTGGTAACCATGATTAATACCAAGAATATTGACAGTATTTTTTTCATTCTCTACTCCTCCAAATTAAGTCTATAAAAACAATAATAATTATATCACGTTACCGAGATAAAGCAATAAGGCGTGGTTTGAAAATTCTGATGAAAAAAATTGGTCATCTTGACACGGTTGATTCCATTATCGTATAATAGCAAGTACACAAATGTCAGGCATTTATGCAGTTTATCAGCTATATGCGCCCGTAGCTCAGACGGATAGAGCACAAGTTTCCTAAACTTGGTGTCGCACGTTCAATTCGTGTCGGGCGTACCAAAAAGACAGACCTCCTTATGGTGATCTGTCTTTTTAACTATAAAAAATCGCTAATTTTAAGGCTACAGTGGCTAGATTCGTATGAATTTAATGTAACATGAAGTTATTCACAGATTACTCATACAATGTAATATGTAAATCCCCTCTTGACGTCTCCGTTGAAACCCATACTTTGATAAAATTTGTGCGCGACTTTACGGTCGTTTGAGCTTAACAGCATTACTTTATAGCAATTATTCTCTTTTGCGAAATCAAGCAACAGGTGTATCATTGCTCTTCCGAGACCTTTTCTTCTAGCGTCGGGGTGAGTAATCACGTTCTCTATTACAGCATATGGCCGCCCTTTTCTTGTAAGATTGGGAACAATAGTGATGCAACTTGTTGCTAATATCCTATCTTGTTCTTCAACCACCGCATATCGATATTTTCGGGGATCATTCAGTATCTCATCCCAAATATTCTTTAGTGTACTAAGCGGAGCCAATGTGTCACCCGGATTTAAAAAGTCATATAAATCCATTATCCCCCCAAAATCATTGTATTCCGCAAATCGAACTTCCATCAATCATACCTTCTTTCAGCTAACAGTTTCCAGATTATTTAAAATACCTGCTGAAAAAATAAAGAGAGTAACCGCCAGAACAAAACTCCAGCCGCCTAAGGCACATATCATAAAAAGCTCACTTTCAGTAATAGCCATAACTACACCGGCTGCTATACTGCCGGGTATGATTATTAATATATTAACTATAACTTTGATAAAAACCATAAGTCCTTTGCTATGAACCCGTCCAAATAGTCTTCGGGTTAAAATATCGCTGTAAATATAGACAGCACCAAAAAGCACATAGGTAATTATGCAGCTTATTATAGTTGTTATCGGGGCTTTAAAAAGTATACCCGACAGTATAAATAAAACTGCTCCATCAAAGAGATTCTTAGTGTGTTCACCCAGAGTCACAAAAAAGAGTTTTTCAAAGGATGATGCCGGAATCAGAAATACATAATGTTTTTCTAACTCAGAGCCCAGCCTGCCCTGTACTTGAAGAAGCAGCAGCATGTAAAGGGAAAAGAAAAGAATCATTGATAATGTTAACACTTGTGCCTCATTCGGCATTATAAACTTAAACACAATAGCAGCGATGATAACCGAAACAGATGATCTGTCAAAAAAGAGTACATAAGCAGTTTTCCTCAGCTCCAGCAAATGTTTGAAGAAAATCGCACTGGCTCCGGTACCGGACAATTTTTGCTTCACACGGTCCTTAATCTTCACGCCGAATGTCATGTTGTTTCCTTCTCTTTTTGCTTTCATAGCTGCTTCAATATACTCGGTGCCTTCAAGAACATCCTCATAATAGTCAAGATTCATACGGTAGAGCGCAACCACTGATCCCAAAATAAGAACAAACATACCGACAAGTCCTACCCAGAACTCTGTATTAAAGCCTTTTATCGACGCAGTTGCGATTGAGCTGGTCCAACCGATTACAGGGAAGTACTTCGCAATTGGATTGTTAAAAACATCCCCCAAAGAATCAACGATATTCCTTGTCTTCGCAAGACTTAACAAAGTTAAAGCAACTATTGCCAATGCAGCAATGTCAAGAGACCTTTTTAGTAACTTTTTCCTTCCGGCCTTCTTAGTTGCCCATGAATAGATAACCATACTGATCAAAGGATATGAAAGTGCATAAACCATGGCTGCAAGCAGTATCATCCATGTGCCGTAAGGCTTCATATCAAAATTGTTTTTCAGGTTCGGAATCTGGCAAATAGCAATAAAAAGGAATAAAAATGTCCCTCCAACCTGCTTAATAAAAGCATAAAGTAAAATATGGTTCGGTTTTATCGGGGCAGTAAAGGCCAAGTTTACATCTGACATACGAAAATAAGTGCTGCCTTTATCAATACCCAATTTAAATGTCGTGTAATACATAAATATAAAAACAAGCGTTATTATACCAACAAATAATTCAATTGATCCACTTCGGATTAAACCTGCGGGCATAGCAAAGGATGCAACCAGCATCAGCACAACAAAAAGTGTAATGAAAATATACCCAATAATTAAAGCTGGTTTCTTAAACACGCCTTTAATGAGGTTTATAAGGGATCTCCTCATAACAAAGAGCATAGCTTTCATTTTGCTTCTCCCTCCTCCTCGGTTTTGGAGAAAAAGATATGTTCCAAGGATTCACCGCTAAAAACCATGGCGTCTTTTGTATTATTGTATACAATCTCACCTTTATTCATTATGAGAACCTTGTCCCATATATCTGCAATAGAGTCGAGCATATGAGTGCTTATCAAGATAGCGCAACCGGCGTTTTTCAGCTCAATGAACATTTCCTTGAGCTCTTTTATTGCCTTTGGGTCAAGACCGACCATAGGTTCGTCAAACATCACCATATGTGGTTTTATTAAGAGTGCACAGCATATGCTTACCTTTTGCTGCATACCTTTCGAAAGATCTTTCGCGACCTTCTTTTTTTTGTCATCCATTTCAAAGCGCGTTAAAAGTGCTTCTGCTGTGTCTTCCCAGTCCTGCAAACCATATGCTCTAGCCACAAATTCTAAATGATCCCAAACATTAAGGGATTCATAAAGAGACGGGGATTCAGGCACGTATCCAAAAATTCTTTTTGCTTCAACGCTCTTATTAGGCTTACCATCTATTGAGATTTCCCCATCAAAACGCAA
>CAYWXN010000066.1:0-4735 GCA_964462075.1 uncultured Ruminiclostridium sp.
TTTTTAAAGGATCAAAGTCATCTTCAGATGAAAAACCTGTTGAGGAGACAAGTGTTCCATGTGTCCATACTAGGTTCGGAAAAAAACTGAGCATAGCAGAAGAAGATAAATTAGCTTTAATGAAGGGCCTTACTCCCCGCGAAATGGAAGCATGTATGCTTTTACTGGAGGGGTATACTATTAAGGAAACTGCAAATCAGCTTGGAATAGGTTATTCAACTGCCAATACTTATCAGACAGCTATTTATAGAAAGCTTCATGTAAACTCCAGAGCCGAGCTTATAATAAACTACCGTAATATGAATAGTGAAAACTAAATCTATAGTTCAATAAAAAAATTTTGGAGGTTATGTCATGAAAAAAAGAGTTTTTACACTATTACTAACAGCAATAATGCTGCTAACAATGATTCCCCTTTCTGCAGCAGCATCCTCAATTCCCACATCGATTAAAGCACCGGGTTCATTGATAGCAAGTGAAACTGAGTACGCAACGGAGTTGTTTTTTTCGGTTGATTCAGAGGTGCTGAAATTTATTGATGACGAGCAAACTGATTATGACTCACTTGGTATAGACAGTGTCAGCCATACGGCACAAATAGACTGGAAGCTAAATGATGGTGCATGGCATTATACAGCTGACTGGAATGACTTAAGCGAAGACTATGAATATGATTCGGGGATTTACGCAAGTACCGGATACCTTTCTGGTGATACTACACATAGCGTATCCATTTTTGATCTGAGAAATAACGTCGGTGAGAATACTACTCTTCAGAACATGCTGGGAAACGCAATGATTAAAGGTGCTGATGAATCAGGTTATGATAATCGTCTTAATCTTGCGAACAATACCTTTTATTTCAGAGTCAGATTAATGGTTTCATATTGGGATATAGAAGATGGTGAAGATAAGTTTATACTATCTCCTTGGTCCGAAGTTCTGACCTATGGAAAGGGCGGTACATCATTAGAGAAGCCCACAAGGCTTGAAAAACCAACCATATCAAATCCTGTGGTAGGGAAAAATCCGGATGGTTCACCTAAAATCTCGTTTACGGCAATTACACCTAAACAGGTACAGGATGCAGATAATTACATTAAAGCAAGAGACTTGAAGAATATTGAGGTTCAGAATCAGATAAATGTAAATAATACCGGATGGATAGACGCAGATGCCGGTACCTGGTGGCTGGCAAGTGAAACACGTAGCTTTGATGTGCCAACAACCTATGATGACGGAAAAGTAATTGTTATAGACAAATCATATATTCAAATCAGAACACGCTATGTATATGAAGGTGGCGCTAATGTTGGGGCACTTCAATCGGAATGGTCTAATATTCTATCTATAAATTCCCCTGCATGGAATAATGCCAGCGCATGGGCTCTGCCTGAGCTTCAGAAGGCCGATGAATTAGGGCTGATTCCTGACATCCTGGAAGGCAAAGACATGGCGAAATCAATAACAAGAGAAGAGTTCTGTGAATTGGCAGTTCTGCTTTATGAAAAAATGACAGGCGAGATAAGTGAGCCGTTTAGTCCAAATCCATTTAAGGATACTAATAATCCTCAAATATTGAAAGCATTTAAGCTTGGCATTACTGTCGGGACATCAGCAACGACCTTCACACCCAATCAGTCAATAACCCGGGAACAGTGCGCAGCAATGCTATTTAGAGCAATAAAACTAATTAAGCCCGATGGAGATTATAGCCTTACAGGTGTCAAAGACTTTCCTGACCAAAAACAAATAGCTAATTATGCTATTGAAGCAGCAAAATATATGGGCAAGACAGGAATTATAGTTGGTGACTCACAAGGTAATTTTATGCCGAAAGCATCTACACCGGCTCAGGAAGCAGCCGGATTTGGAATGGCTTTAAGGCAGCAGGCAATTGCCATATCTGTAAGAACCTATGAAAAATTAAAATAAATTTTTGATAAAGCATAATTTTGGCCCCAACGTTACTTGTACACGTGAACAAGCTGTAGCATTTCTGTTTAGATCATATCTTTATAAAGATCAATACTTGTTAAAGTAATCAATCATCCCCCCCGGATTGATTGTTATACTAAAAGCCGGAGCAAGCTCCGGCTTTTTTTAGATATAAATAACCCCTCGGCGCTGTCGGCGATTATATGTTTATGTTTGACTAATCAACCGACTTTAAAGCACTTACCATATCTATATCTTTAATATTTCGTGAAAGTATTAAGTTTATTAAAACCGATATACCGAATGTGCCTAAAACACTAATAATGATAGAAATAACCGATATATCAGTTACCATATCCAGTGAGTCAGGCATTGTAGAGAACATGAAAACAGTAAGGTAATACCCGGTAGGAATTCCTATAATTATTCCCAACAATGTTAACCATACATTCTGCATTTGAAGTAGTGAGTAGATTTTTTTAGGTAAAAATCCCAGAACCCTGAGTGTCGCCAGCTCTCGCATTCTTTCGGTAAAGGAGAGGGCTCCGAGATTATAGAGTACAACACTGCCGAGCACTATGGCCGCTAACACAAGTATGAAAATAATCATTCTTATGCTTTCCAGCAGATCATTAAATCCGTCGATTAAATCATTCTTATTTTGAATACTTTTTATTGCTTCAAAATTAGTGTCTTTGCCTATTATTTCAGAAGTCAGAAGTGCTGTAGGCATAAAAGTGGAGCCCTTGTGCTCATACTCATTCCTATTAATTGCAATTCCCTGCCCAATAGGAGTTCTGTAAACAGCAGATACTGTAGACTCAATCCAATCCTTTTCACCATATATTCTCCACTCTATTGCATCTCCGGCTTTTATTCCCAGGAGTTCTGCCATTTTGTAAGATATCCCTATACCTTCGGTCGGTAAGAGTATTTTTCTACGATTTTCATTCTCAAACTGAATTTGTTCGCCGGAATCAAGCACTGTTAGGGAACATTGTTTTTTTACGTCATTTGCTTTCAGTTCGATGGAGGATTCCTGTATCCATTGTCCCTCATAGCTTTTATTCATGGCCGTTAGGGATTCGGTTGAAGGGTTTTCTTCAAGATTGATTTTACTTTGATATATATTTAAATCCTTATACATCCAGCTGCTGATGCTATTTATGGAATCTTTTAGTCCAAGGCCAAATAGCAGCAAGGCTGTACAGCCGGTTATACCTATCACCACCACCAGGGAGCGTATCCTACTACGCATTATATCTCTCAAATTCCACTGAATAGCGAACCCTAATCGATGCCAAAGCTTACTTTTTTCAAGACGGCTATGTCCGGCTATCCTTGGAGCTTTAGGTCTTAGACAATTCGCAGGTACGTCTTTCAGCTGACTATGGCAGGCAAGATGACTCGAGGCACCGCAGCTTAGGGCCAGAAGACCTGCTATAATAATAGATGATGGCGATATTACTATGTACCAGTTGGGAAGAGTATATATTGTTTTTTGCATGGAAAACAATATAGGCGGTATGATTAAAGGGCCGGTCAGTAGACCGATAATACCACCTATAAGCCCAATCCATAAGCCATAGGATACGTAATGCATTAATATACGGTTCTTTGAAAACCCCAATGCCTTTAATATACCTATCTGGGTTCTTTGAGAGTTTGTCATCCGGGTCATAGTCGTGAATAGACTCAGAGCCGCAATCAGAAAGAACACAACCGGGAAAACTCCACCCATTGCCTTGTTTTGCTCAATTTCTGAATTAAAGGTGGACACGCTTGGATGAACATCTCTGTTTATTATCATGATAGATTTGTCTGAAAACTTACTCTCCAGCTCTTCGGAGATTGATTTTTCATCCGCATCTTCTTTAATGGTTATAAGAATCTGGTTATAGGGTGTTTCGAAGCCCTGTGAAAATTGAGACGAATATAAAAATACAAATCCGAAGTTTTCATAATCGGGCATGAATCCACTACCATCATTTGAGCTGTAAACATATTCGGGATGAATTATTAATCCCAGGATTTCTTTTTCAATTCTTCTATCGGTGATTCTAAGGGTTACCTTATCACCGATACAAAGATCGTTTGCTTTTGCAAATGAATTGTCAAGCCACAGGCCGTCTTGTGATGAATCCGGAGAAATACCCTCGATTAACTTTGCCTTAGAGAGAGTATCGTTTTCTATGACATTGATTCGGAGAGTTTTTTCACTACCTATGTTAACGGATGAATCAAAGCTAAGTCTTAGTGTTGCTTCTGAGATATCAGATATTTCTTTAACTCTTGTAACATCATCATTATTAAAATTACTTCCCGTTATCCAGATATCCGGAAGCCTGGATTCCGCATAATACTTTTCTGATTCTGCTTTCATTCCGTACCATTCGGCATTGATACCTGAAAAGACTAATGCAGCGAGGATTGTCATAAGAAAAATTGAAATAAACTGTCCCAGGTTATTCTTAATATCTCTTAGCATTTTATGAAGCAGCATTACCAACTCACCTCTTCCACTGACAGGGGAGATTGATTTGTAATAATCTCACTGATTTTACCATTCTTCATTTTTATTACACGATCAGCTATACCGGCAAGCTGTGAGTTGTGAGTCACAACTAATACTGTTTGACCATATTTTTTACACAGGCTCTGTAATAACGAGAGAATTTTAGTTCCTGTCTCGCTGTCCAGTGCGCCTGTAGGCTCATCGCAAAGAAGCAGCTTCGGGTTCTTGCAAATAGCTCTTGCGATTGAAACGCGTTGCTGTTCTCCTCCCGATAGCTGAGAG
>CAYWXN010000066.1:4745-8551 GCA_964462075.1 uncultured Ruminiclostridium sp.
TTTGTTCATATGCTCTTTAAGGCCAACCATTTCAAGTGTTTCTTTTGCATCTAATGAATCATTTTTTATAGCCTTTATCAGTGATACATTCTCATAGGCTGTTAAACCGGGAATCAGATTATAAAATTGAAATACAAAACCGATAGCATCCTTTCGATAAGCTGTAAGGGTGTTGTCATTATATTGGGAGATATCTTCACCGTCTATGTAAATTGACCCCCTTGTTACGCAGTCCATTCCGCCAAGAAGATTAAGAAGAGTGCTTTTCCCGGCCCCGCTTGGACCCAGAACCACAACAAATTCGCCTTCTTCAATTTCAAAGCTGATATCATCAGCAGCCCTGCATTTAATGGCACCCATTTCATAGTCCTTAAATACGTGCTCAAATCTTATCAATGACATAATTCTACCTTCATTTCTCCAAAATTTTACGGATGATAATCGATAATTCAGACTTCAATGTATTGATATCAGCCGGGTACTCTTTAAGCATCGAAGACTCTAAAAGCTGGTGGACAATACCAAAAATTATTCTCCCGTACATTATAGGGTCCAGCGGTCTGAAAAATCCCTTTTGAATTCCTTTTGATATGAAATCGGATATCTTGCTGATGATAATATTAGTGCTATTATCAATATCATTTTCTGATATAAGTCCAAGAATCTCAGCACTATGGATCAGTCGTAAATCTATATCAATATTCTGTGTATAAAACTGTATATTGTTAAAAACACTATCGATCTGAGCGAAGGGGTTATCAGTAAAAATAGATAATTCATGAATAATAGCTTCGTCAAAAACCTTAAAAAGCATATCCGACATTTGTCGAAGCAAATCAAGCTTTGTTTCAAAATACAGATAAAAGGTTCCTTTTGCACAGCCGGCAGCCTCTGTTATTTCCCGTACCGATGTGGCTTCGAATCCTTTTTTCTGAAAAAGCCTCTGTGCGCTCGTGAGTATTTTTCTTTTAGTTTCCTGTGCCTTTTTAGATATTTCTTTCATATTAAACCGTCCACCATAATAATAGATTTGTATTTATCATAGCACCCATTTAATGGCATAACAATTTACAAATATGTTCTATCGGTCAGTTTTGTTATTTTATTGTCTCTTTTGAAATTTATTGACTTTGTAATAGAAAAAGAGGCATCAAAATAGATGCCTCCAGAGCGCAATAGTATGACGCTTTTTTACCCGAGTATTTTCACCAGATCAGCCTCCGGTGTGCTTATAGGTGTAAGACCAAATTTTTCAACTAACACGTTAAGAACTGTGGAAGAGAAGAAGGCCGGTATTGAAGGGCCGATATAAATATTCTTAATCCCTAGGGCCAATAGTGTCAGTAATACACAAACGGCCTTTTGCTCGTACCATGAGAGCACCAATGTAAGCGGAAGATCATTAACTCCGCAATCAAATGCCTTTGCCAGAGCAAGAGCAACCTGGATTGCCGAGTATGAATCATTACATTGTCCCATGTCCATAATACGAGGTAATCCACCAATGGAACCGATATCCAAGTCGTTAAAACGGAACTTTCCGCATGCAAGGGTTAGGATAACGGTATCTTTAGGTGACTGGGCTACAAAATCGGTATAATAATTTCTTCCGGGCTTAGCGCCGTCACAGCCGCCTACTAAGAAGAAGTGCTTGATTGCTCCTGCTTTAACAGCATCTATAACCTTATCGGCTACTCCTAGAACTGCATTTCTTGCAAAGCCAGTCATAAGCTCGGTTCCGCCGTTGATGCCGGTCATAACCTGTTCTTCTTCATATCCTCCCAGCTCAAGGGCTTTTTCGATTACGGCAGTGAAGTCCTTTGTGCCGTCGGGTCTACTGTCAACATGAACAAGACCGGGATAAGCCACTACCGCAGTTGTAAACACTCTGTCAGAGTATGTGTTCTTAGGAGGCATAAGGCAGTTTGTTGTAAACAGGAATGCTCCGGGAACTTCGTTAAATTCCTTTTGTTGATTTTGCCATGCTGTACCAAAGTTACCCTTTAAATGCTTATACTTATTAAGCTCGGGATATCCGTGAGCAGGAAGCATTTCGCCATGGGTGTAAATATTAACACCTTTACCTTCGGTCTGTTCAAGCAGCATTTTCAGGTCAAGAAGATCATGGCCGGAGACTACAATAAATGGTCCCTTCTCTACAATGGTTGTAACCTTAGTAGGAACGGGATGACCATAGGCAGACGTATTGGCATTGTCGAGCAGCTCCATACATTTTAAATTGATTTTTCCGAATTCCATTAAAAGTTCAAGCCATTGTTCAACAGAATATTCTTCTCCAAGGGCTCTCATACCTTTGTGGAACCAATTGCTAACATCCTGGTCTTCCTTACCCAAATGATAAGCATGATATGCGTAAGCAGACATGCCACGAAGTCCTAAAAGCATCGTAGATCGCAATGAAATAATATCAGGGTCACCTGCCCATAGGGACTCGAACGGCAAATCTTCAGCTCCACCAAGCCTGTTTTTTTCATCTTTAATACGTGATGTTAAAGCTTCGACAGAATCAGGATCAAAACTGACATTTGTTATAGTGGTGAAAAGACCTTCCATCATTAGAACATCAGCTTCCTTGGAAGATTTTTTCTCAGCGGCACGGGCAAGTCCCACCAGAGCACAGGTTAATTCATCCTGCTTATTTGCTACAGTTTCATTTTTACCGCACACACCAGCTTTTGTACAGCCTTTTCCTCCGGCGGTTTGTTCACATTGAAAACAGAACATTGACATAAATAAGTACCTCGCTTTTTTATTTAATGATAAATATTAACGTTATAATAATTGTGGTTTTTCGCATATACACATAAATATGTTAATCCTCAAGAATTTGACCATCAGTTGTTATTGTGACAACATTCCAGGGGATCATCTTTCCGCTTTTCAGGAGGGCGTTCTTCACGGCATTGGTAATACCGCCGCAGCAGGGAACTTCCATTCTTAGTACAGTGACGCTTTTTATGTTATTGTAGCTGAGAATGGCCGTGAGCTTTTCAGAGTAGTCACCTTCATCAAGCTTTGGACATCCTATAATGGTAATTTTGTTTTTCATAAAATCATCATGTATATTAGCATAAGCATATGCGGTACAATCTGCGGCTACCAATAAGTGAGAATTTTCAAAATATAGAGCTTGCGGTGAAACCAGTTTAATTTGACAAGGCCATTGTCGAAGTTGAGATTCAGGCTTTTCGTTGTAGCTAGCGAAAGACTTTGGCGCAACAGTTGAAGGCTTTCGCTCTATTGCTCTGGCGTGAGTGCCCGGACAGCCGCAAGCCAGAGGTTTTACCGTCTCAGGTGCATTTTCTTCTTTAGCTTTTTGCTGTTTAGCTTTTTCCATGTTGGCTTTGACAGCTTCTTCATCAAAAGCATCGGCCTCGCGTTCTTCAACTTTAATTGCTCCGGTGGGACATTCAGGAAGACAAGCCCCTAAACCGTCACAATAGGATTCTGATATAAGCTTGGCCTTGCCGTCAATTAATTGCAAAGCGCCTTCATGGCAAGCGGTAATACAGATTCCGCAGCCGTTACATTTTTCTTCATCAATTTTTATAATATTCCTTTTCACTAAATTCTACCTCCGTTTCTTAGTTAAAGAATAAGCTATTTGTCTTTACTGTAATTATAGAGTGCAATATTTAAAAAATCTGTTGCCATGGCAACAAAATAAATATTTTAGCGAAGTTACAATTGATTTATATAAACGATTTGATGCGCCAACCAATTCTTCTTGTTAAAAGGGTAAAAAAATATTATGATTATGTTATTGATACTTTGAAACAAATAAT
>CAYWXN010000067.1:0-8486 GCA_964462075.1 uncultured Ruminiclostridium sp.
CACCTGCAACAAAAATGTCAACCTGCCCGTCGGTATCTTTCCAAATCTCCTCAGCAGTGGTCTTCCTATGGATTTCAGGGTTAGATGGATTCTCAAATTGCTGCGGTATAAATGAATTGGGAATTTCATTGGCAAGCTCTTCGGCCTTCTTAATAGCTCCTGCCATACCATCAGCTCCCGGAGTCAATACCAGTTCAGCACCTAAGGCTTTCATTAAGTTTCTTCTCTCAAGGCTAAAAGTATCCGGCAGTGTAATAATCAGTCTATACCCTCTGGCGGCAGCCACAAAGGAAAGTGCAATACCTGTATTTCCGCTGGTAGGCTCTATTATGACCGTATCCTTATTTATAAGCCCTTTATCCTCCGCATCTTTTATCATGGCGTAGCCAATTCTGTCCTTTATGCTTCCCAAGGGGTTAAAATACTCCAGTTTCCCGATTATTTCAGCATCCAGTTTTTCTGATTTCTCATAATTAGTAAGTTTTAATAGAGGTGTATTTCCTATAAGATCCGTTAAATTCTGGGCTATTTTCATATCGGCCCCTCCTTAATATTATTTATCCTATTGGTTTAGTATGCTTTAATTATAGCTATGGTTCCTTAAGCTGTCAATAACAATTTTAAATAATCTTATTTGCTTACAGGCCTTATCAATATATGCTTAATACTGTGTTTCGCTGATTATTCCGCCACCCACTACCGAATCTCCTTCATAAAGGACTACAGATTGGCCGGGTGCCACAAATGCAATGGAGTTATCAAATACAATCCTTGCTTTATCGTCATCTAAAGCAATAAGTTTTGCGGGAACTTCCTTTTGTGAATAACGAGTGCGGGCCATCACAGCTTTCTCGGTATGGGGCTTTTCGTAAAGTATATAATTCATATCTTCTGCAATGAGACTATTAACTAAACCATCCTCTTTGCTTCCTAAGGTAACGATGTTATTCTTACTGTCTTTTGATATTACATATTTGGGTTCGGAAAAGCTTATACCAAGCCCTTTTCTTTGACCGATGGTATAATTAATCATGCCCTTATTCTTTCCGATTATATTACCTTCTTTATCAAGGTAGACGCCTTCGGATGAATCTATTCCTTTATATTCTTTAATGAAATCGGGATACTTACCGTTGGGTACAAAGCAAATATCCTGACTGTCCGGCTTTTTTGCGTTCACTAAATTCTTACTCTCGGCTATATCCCTGACCTCGGTCTTGCATAAGCCACCTAAGGGAAGCAAAAGCCTTTTTAATTGATCCTGTGTGAGCATATAAAGGACATAACTCTGGTCCTTTGATAGGTCCAAAGCTTTTTTCAGAATATATCTTCCAGTTTTTTTATCATATTCAACCCTTGCGTAATGACCTGTGGCAATGTAGTCCATATCAAGGGCTATTGCCTTGTTTAGCATTGCCTCGAATTTTATATACTTATTACAAGCAATACACGGATTAGGTGTGATTCCGTCCAGATATGAATCAACAAAATAGTTAACAACCTTTTCTTCGAAAAGCTGCTTCATATTAAGCACATAAAACGGTATGCCTAACTTAAAAGCCGATGCTCTGGCATCCTCGACATCCTCTAATGAGCAGCATGTCCTTGTCATAGGCTTATCGCAATCATTAGTCGAATCCCATAGCTTTAATGTAGCTCCGTATACTTCATATCCCTTATCTAATAATAGAGCCGCTGCGGTACTGGAATCCACTCCGCCGCTCATTCCTACCATAACTTTCTTCTTTACTTCCATAAATTCTCCATTACAGTTCTGTTATTACACAATATATATTTAAATATAATACATTATAGCGTCGGTGCTATTTAGACGATTATAGTCGTTGACCAAATCCTCTAGGGTGATGGAATCAACTACATTACTGATGCTTTCATCAATTTTGTCCCAAACACTTTGCTTAAGGCAATATTGAATACTCTTACTATCTATATTCTGAGTCTCGAGGCCGTCTATAACCGACAAGCTTCCCTCCAAAACGCGCAATATAGTACCAACCTTGATATTCTCCGGATTTTCTGCTAGAACATATCCACCCTGTGCTCCTTTAACACTCTTTACCAATCCGGCCTTTCTAAGCCCGGAGAAAACCTGTTCGAGATAGTTCGTAGAGATATTTTGTCGTTCTGCAACGGCACTCAATGCTACATGCTCACTCTGGGCATGAATAGCTAAGTCTACCATAGCTCTCAGACCGTATCTCCCTTTTGTGGATATTTTCATAAATTTCCCTCCTAGTTTTCCTATATGTTTTGTATAAATATATACTCCCCTGTCAATATCGTCAATAAACATTTATTTTTGATAATAATCATTACTTTGCAATAATATCTTTAATAACCTCACCCGCTATAATAAGCCCCGCTACAGAGGGAACAAATGAAACACTTCCCGGCACCTGATTTCTGGTGGAACATTTTCTCTGAGTTCCTTCCGGGCATATACAGCCATTTTCATAGTCATTTTCTTCCGGTTCCATTGGTTTTATGGGAGGCTCGGTGGAATATACAACCTTTAGGGATTTAATCCCCCGTTGTTTTAATTCTCTTCTCATTACCTTTGATAAAGGGTCCATGGTTGTCTTATAAATATCAGCCACCTGAAACTTTGTCGGGTCAAGCTTATTTCCGGCTCCCATACAACTTATTATCGGTATACCGTGTTTTTGAGCTTTTACTACCAAATCTATCTTTGCTGTCACGGTGTCTACTGCATCAACTATATAGTCATAATCATCTCTTATCAAATCGTCCGATTTCTCGGGTAAATAAAAGCATCTGACAGCCTCAACCTCAGCTTTTGGATTTATCTCTAGAATACGTTCTTTCATAACCTCTACTTTAACTTTCCCAATAGTCTTTCTGGTTGCGTGTATTTGCCGGTTTAAATTGGTCAGGCAAATTAAGTCATCATCAACTAAAACAAAGTGACCCACTCCTGATCTTGCTAGCCCCTCCACCACAAAAGTACCGACGCCGCCAATCCCGAACACTGCAACTTTGCTATTTTTAAGTTTATCAAGCCCATCTTTGCCTATTAGAAGCTCAGTTCTGGAAAACTCATGAAGCATTTATTTATCCTCACTTTTCAATAATTATCCTGCAATTCAATTTACTTAGCATATATTTATTCTTTAATATAGTTACTTTTATTATGTTAAACCTAGATAAGAAAAGCAACAGTGGCTATAGGAAAATTAAAGTAAATCTAACCAAATTCAAAAATATGAGTAAAACTGCTTTCTTTGTATAACATATTATAGTGTTTCAAAAATACTAACTTGAGCTGGTTTTTTTGTACAAACACATTTTTTCAAAATCACATTGAATAAAAATTACCGATGTAGTAAAATAGATAGGAAAATGTCAAAATTCAATTATCCTTCAAGGGGGTCAACAACATGTTTGAAATCTCAACTCAGATGATCCAGGCTTTTTCAATCCTTGTTTCGGTAGCCGCTTTTGGTTTTGCAGCATGGATGTATACCTGGGTCAAAGCACAGCCTTCTTCTAATAAACGTATTGCCGAAATTGGCAAATATATCCAAGAGGGCGCAAACACATTTCTAAAACGCGAATATCTTTTGTTAGCGCGTTTTACAGCAGTAGCCGCAGTAATATTATTTGTTTTTCTACCTCACCCGATTTGGAAGGGAAACATTGCAGATAATATCTGGATGGCTATTTCTTATATCTTCGGTACTGTTTTATCAGCTTTAGCCGGTAAGATTGGTATCATGGTAGCTACAATAGCAAACATAAAATCTGCTGAAGCAGCCCAAAAAGGTATTAAGCCTTCTTTTATGGCCGGTTTCCGTGGCGGCGCCGTTATGGGAATGGCTGTTGTCGGAACAAGTCTTTTAGGTGTAACCGTAGTTTTAATGCTGGTTGGTGATGCAACATCAATTCTCGGCTTCAGCTTTGGCGCCAGCTCATTAGCTCTGTTTGCTAAAGCAGGAGGCGGTATCTTTACTAAAACAGCTGATATCAGTGCGGACTTAGTAGGTAAGGTTGAAATGGGTATTGATGAAGATGATCCCAGAAACCCTGCTGTTATTGCTGACAATGTAGGTGACAATGTAGGTGACGTAGCCGGTATGGGCGCTGACCTTTTTGACTCCAACGTTGCTTCTATGGCAGCCGCATTGGTTATGGCTACCGCATTAGGCGGGATTACGAGCAAAAATGTTATTATGGTTTTTGCTTACGCAGCAATAGGTCTTTTAGCCTCTATTATCGGAGTTGCTACCGCTCGTATCGGTAAAAATGGCGAACCTACCAAAGCTCTTAATAGCTCAACCTATGTTACAACCGCTATTTTCGCTGGTATAACAGCTCTTGCTACTTTCCTTTTCAATTTTGAATGGCGTATATGGGGCGCTGCAATCGTCGGTCTATTAGTAGGAACCATAATCGGTATTGCAACCGACTATTTTACAGACGACAGTAAACCTCCTGTCAGAGCCGTTGCAGAAGCATCAAAATCAGGACCTGCTTTTACAATTCTCTCGGGCTTCTCTTATGGCTTATTAAGCTGTCTGCCTGCTCTTTTAGGTATTGCTGTTTCTGCATTATTAGCATTTAATTTTACTGCACCTTTGGGAGCAGCAACAGGCCAGGAAGCACAATATGGTATGTTCGGTATTTCAATGGCCGCTTTAGGTATGCTTTCGATAGTTGGTATGATTATATCTAACGACGCATACGGACCTATCGTTGATAATGCTCGCGGCCTTGCTGAAATGGGCGGATTAGGTGAAAAAGTTATTGCTATTACCGACGAGCTCGACTCAGCCGGAAACACAGTAAAAGCTGTTACCAAGGGCTTCTCAATCAGTGCTGCCGGACTTACTGTTATAGCACTTTTGGGCGCTTTCATGAGTGAAGTCAATACTGCTGCTACTGAACTTGGTATAGTTGCTGCCGGTGAAAGCTTTATTAATAACTTCGACATTATGAATCCTACCGTTTTCTTCGGTCTGATTATCGGTGTTGCAATTCCAGCAGTATTCTCAGCTATGTTAATGCTTGGTGTTGATAGAAACGCTCAAAGAATGGTTGGTGAAATACATCGTCAATTTGATACCATTCCCGGTCTTAAAGAAGGGCGCGAAGATGCTAAGCCTGATTATGAAAAATGTATCGATATTGCAACAACCGGTGCTTTAAAAGAGCTTATTCCTGCCGGTATCGTAGCAATTGTTTCGACTATTATCGTCGGGTTTATTGGCGGCGTACAAGCCATCGGTGGTTTCTTGACAGGTAATATAGCATCAGGTTTGCTAATTGCACTTCTGATGTCCAACGCAGGTGGAACCTGGGACAATGCCAAGAAATATGTAGAAGCCGGAAACTGCGGCGGTAAGGGATCTGTTGCTCATAAAGCAGCCGTTGTAGGCGATACAGTCGGCGATCCTTTCAAGGATACAGCCGGACCTTCCATTAACACTCAGATAACTGTTGTATCTCTCGTATCATCACTTTTATCTGTTATATTCCTACAGTTCTCAATATTCTAAGAACTGACGAAGAATTAATCAAACTGATAATACAAAGACCCGGATTTTTTCCGGGTCTTAATTTTTTATGTGAAACAATAGCTAACATGGGAGAATCTTTTTTTGTCAAGATGGCAGCGGCTATAAGAATCTCACTTTGAACGCCTACAAGTATTCATAGAAATGATCCTGTTGATGCACTATACCTCTTCTACAACTTGCTTTTTATAGATTACCCTATCATATACCGCCAGCAGAAATGCTGTAATATAACTCACAATCACTGTCATTAAAATCTCTTCGAGAAGTCTTGGTATAAGGAATAATGTAAACCCTATTTTGCTTAAGCCCGGAATAAAGAGTATCAAAATGTAAGTGTTTAGAATAGTTACCGGTATTCCTGCCGATGCGAATGTCAGCAGCACCTTAAGATAATATTTATGAATTTCGGAATCGGGCATTTTTTTCTGAACTACGTAATCTAGAAGCAGTAACAGTGAACCAATTACCGAAACCGCAACTAAACCCAATAACAAATAATCTTTACGCTTACCCATGGAATCAAGAGCCAGTGCTATGGAAGATTGTGCAAAAAACTTTGAAATTACTAAGTTAACTACACCTACAAAACCAAGTGATATAAAAGTAATCCACATGGTAGTTTGAATCTTCTTTGTTTCTGCCTTTTTAGCTTCTTTGAAAATAAACCCGACAATAACGCCGTCTAAAACCTGCGTTAGTGTTAACAGTGGAATATACGCTCCTTCAGGTCGGATTAAATATCCCAGGACATCTACAATGCCTGTGGCGAGACCTCCGAAAAATGGACCAAAAAGAAGGGCAGGCATTCTGGAAAATACGTTTGCAAAGCCTATCCTCATTCCGGGAGCTCCCATAAAAGAAATCATAACACTTAAGCTTTTTACTGCCACAGCAAGGGCAATTAATAATGCTGTTTGAATAATTTTCCGAAAGATTTGTGAGTAAGATGTTGACTTTACCATTCGTTTCTCCTTTCTTATCCATTCTGTTACCATAAGAAAGAAGAGTAAAAGTAACAGTGGATGCAGTACCTGCACCGCGAACCTTTAGGCTCTTCGTTTAGAGACTCTACTCCCATTCTCTAACACTTCACGCACAAATACCTGTTCTGTTTTATTATTTATTGCCAAAATATTTAGCAATTCAATATATTGTACCTCTGGAAATTCCATTTGTCTATATTTTTATACTAATAGCGACAGGAAATAAAAATAACTCATTTATTGCTACGCTTTTTGCCTGCATACTCATGCGTAGTCTGATCAATATTACGGACATAAATATGTTTAATTTTGCTGTTACCTGAATCTCTTTCATCAATCTCAAAACATTTCATTGTTTTAATTAGCGGTGTCAGTTTTGTAAAACCGTAATTTCTTGAGTCAAAGTCAGGACGCTTCTTTTGTATCAGATTTCCTACATCTGCCAGAAATGCCCAACCGTTTTCATCTGCAACATCTGATATGGAGCTTGAAATCAGATTTAAAACATCCTCGCTAACCTTACTTATGGCGCTTGAATTTGCTTTCCTTCCCTCTCCGGTTTTGGGGAGCTCCTCGGATACCAACGTCTGCTGTGAATTTGCATTGATTATTTCAAGGTATGTAAACTTATCACATGCAGCTATAAACGGATTTGGAGTTTTTCTCTCACCTATGCCAAAAACCTTCATTCCGGCTTCCCTCAGGCGGATAACAAGACGGGTGAAATCGCTGTCACTTGATACAATGCAAAATCCTTCTACCTTTTCATTATATAAAATATCCATAGCATCAATAATCATAGCTGAATCTGAAGAGTTTTTACCGGTGGTATAACTGTATTGCTGTATGGGAGTAATCGCGTTTTCTAAGAGCACATTCTTCCAGCCTGTTAGATTCGGCTTGGTCCAGTCCCCATAAATACGCTTTATTGTCGGCGTGCCATATTTTGCAATCTCCTCTAAAATACCTTTAACATTACTGTAAGGCACATTCTCTGCATCAATAAGCACGGCAAATCTAAGCTCAGAATTGTCTTTCATATCTATCCTTTCACAATTAGTATACCTATATTAATTACTTTATTATACACCATTACGCAAAGATCTGCTTTTGTTAATCCATATTATATCCGGGTTTTTTGAATAACATTTTTTCTTTTTCCATAATATCGGGCAGAAAGACTTCCTCTTTCCATACTTCTTTCGGAATTTCCTCAAACGCTATTGATATACTCTTCTCGTCTGTTTTCAATGTTTCGATAAGCGTCTCAACAATCTTTTGGGTACATAGCTGCTTTTGCTCTTCTGATCTTCCGGGGTATAGTTTTATAATAACATGGGGCATATTATTTCCTCCTATTTATTCTTTTGGCCATAGATATTTCGGGATGTTAATATAGATGTCCTCCATACGATGAAAGCTATCTTTTATTATGGTACTTTGCATATTGTCTATGGTTACGGGTATTGGCTGGATCATCAGATATGGAACATCATATTTTCCGTCATTTATTTTATCAAATACCATAAGCTCTTGCCCACCGGCCATTTTTATAGCAGCTTCGGCAGCCGCTTTAGCTATCTTCTCAATAGGCTTGTAGACAGTCATTATTTGCGTCCCTTCCACAACACGCTGACATGCAGAAAGTTCTGCATCATGTCCAACAACGGCGACCTTCCCCGCCAGCCTTTTTTCAGAAAGAGCTTCTATCGCAGCAGCTGCCAGACCGTCGTTACCGGCAATAATACCATTAATCTCTATCCCTTTCTCTAAAGTCTTTTCCACGCACCTAAAGGCATCCTCACGAGCCCAATCCTTAGCCCATATTTGGGCCACAATTTTTATATCTCCGCTTTTTATATAATCATCCAAAATATTCATATATCCTTCATAAAACATGATACTGTTATTAACGCCAGGCCTATTCTCTACTGGAATTCTACCG
>CAYWXN010000068.1:0-8478 GCA_964462075.1 uncultured Ruminiclostridium sp.
TTGTAAGACACAGAACCGTCCCCTGTCTTACACACCCTGTCTTACACATAAATCGCAGCAGGCCACAGCCGCTACATTTGTGAGTCAAGGAATCTTTTGATTTCTTCCAATTAAAAATAATTGTTTTACCTATTGACAACATAGTAATATCTTAATATAATTCATATAAAACCTATATGAATTATATTATTAGTGAAAGCGAGCGTTATATATGAAATTATTATTTGAAGAACTGCTTCGCCAAAACTTTAGGAACGGACGAATGTGCCGCTGTTAAAAAATCATCATAAAAAAAATTAATCAATAGAAAGGATTTTTTGACATGGCAAATAAAAAGTATAGATTTGAAACATTACAGATTCACGTAGGACAGGAGAAGCCCGATAGCGCTACCGACGCAAGAGCGGTACCGATTTACGCGACCACATCCTATGTATTTAAGGATAGTGCCCAGGCTGCCGGCAGATTTGCTTTAACCGAGAGCGGCAATATCTACACAAGGCTTATGAATCCTACAACCGATGTTTTTGAACAGAGAATTGCAGCTTTAGAAGGCGGAGCAGCTGCATTGGCCACATCTTCAGGGTCGGCTGCAATCGGCTATGCTATTCAAAATATTGCTGTTGCCGGGGATCATATAGTATCCTCAAAAACCATATATGGTGGCACATATAATCTTTTTGCAAACACATTTGCTGACATTGGAATTGAAACAACATTTGTTGATGGCAGCGATGCAAAAAACTTTGAGAATGCGATTAAACCAAATACTAAGGCGCTGTTTTTGGAAAGCTTGGGAAATCCGAACAGTGACATTATCGATTTGGAAAAAGTGGCCGAGATTGCCCATAAAAACGGTATTCCTCTGATTGTTGACAGCACCTTTGCAACCCCATTCCTATTTCGTCCCATCGAGCACGGTGCAGATATAGTAGTTCACTCAGCAACTAAATTCATTGGCGGTCACGGGACGGTTATGGGCGGTGTAATAATAGACAGCGGAAAATTTGACTGGGCACAGAATGATAAATTCCCCGGGCTTTCCAAACCAAACCCAAGCTATCATGGTATTGTGTTCGCTCAGGCTTGTGGGAATCTGGCTTATATAATAAAAATACGCACAACCCTTATGAGAGATACCGGAGCTACTATCAGTCCGTTCAACTCATTCCTGCTCCTACAGGGGCTTGAGACACTGTCTTTGCGAGTAAAGTGTCATGTGGAAAATGCGTTAAAGGTTGTAGAATATCTTACAAAGCACCCTCAGGTTGAAAAGGTGAACCATCCGGCCTTATCCAGCCATCAGGACCACACCCTGTACAAAAAATATTTCCCGAAAGGCGCAGGATCAATATTTACCTTTGAAATTAAGGGTGGGTCCAAAGAAGCACAAAAATTCTGCGAAAGCTTAGAACTATTTTCTCTTCTCGCAAATGTGGCTGATGTAAAATCATTGGTTATCCATCCTGCATCGACAACACATTCTCAGATGAATGAGGAAGAATTACTCGGAAGCGGTATTAAGCCAAATACGGTACGCCTTTCAATAGGTACTGAACATATCGATGACATTATTGCAGATTTAGAACATGGTTTCGAGTCAATAAAATAATAATTATTGAAAAGCTTTATGAAGGGGCTGTCTTAAAACATGAACATGCCATTCTGAGGCCGTAAAAGGGCCGAAGAATCTTAAAAAATCAAGCTGATATGCGCAGATTTGATTAAGATCATTCGACTCGGGATGGCTACCTATTTTGAGACAGCCTGTTTGCGTATATGAATACAATTTTCACAAAAAATGTCATTTTGTTTTAAAACAAACCAAGTATTTATTTACACAGAGGGGCTATAACATATATAATAAGTAATACTAAGTTGATGTATCGATATTAGTACAATTTTTATTTAGTCGGAGGAATATGTATGGCGGGTATTGTTGTAGTTGGGACTCAATGGGGAGATGAGGGTAAGGGTAAGTATATCGACATTTTATCCGGTGATTCGGATTATGTTGTAAGATACTCCGGAGGCAACAATGCCGGGCACACCATAGTATACGAGGGAACAAAATACGCATTTCATCTTATCCCTTCAGGGATGTTAAGAAAGGGTAAGACATGCATTATAGCAAATGGTGTGGTTATTGACCCTGCGGTTTTAATCAGGGAAATTGAAAGTCTAAAAAATCAGGGAATAGAAACAGCCGAATTACTTATAAGTGACAGAGCTCATGCTATTATGCCCTGGCATATAGTGATGGATAATCTCCAGGAGAATATGAGAGGCAGTGAAGCCCTAGGTACCACCAAAAGAGGCATAGGACCTGCCTACGCAGATAAGGCTGACAGAAGCGGAATTCGTATGGGCGATTTAATGGATCCTGAATATTTCAAGGAAAAGGTCTATACAAATATTAAAATAAAGAACGCAATTATTGAAAAAGTTTACGAAGGCACTCCCATTGACCCTGAAAAAACTATCAATGAATATCTTGGTTATGCAGAGAAGCTCAGGCCATATATCACTGATGTAAACTCTATTATACACAGAGCATTGGAAGAGAGCAAGGTTGTTCTTTTTGAAGGAGCCCAGGCAACCCTCTTGGATCTTGATTTCGGAACATACCCCTATGTTACCTCATCAAATCCAATCTCCGGAGGAGTATGTATCGGTGCCGGAGTAGGGCCGCGAATGATTACAGAAGTTTTAGGGGTTATGAAGGCATATACCTCAAGAGTTGGCCTCGGTCCTTTTGCTACCGAACAAAACAATGAAATCGGTGACACAATCCGTGAGTTAGGGCATGAGTACGGGACAACCACCGGTCGTCCGCGCAGGTGCGGATGGCTTGATCTGGTTATGTTAAAATACTCGGCCAGAATTAACGGTCTTACAGGACTTTGTATAAATCATATTGATACAATTGGGAAATTGGACAGCATTAAGCTATGCGTGAATTATAAGTTAAACGGGGAAATAATAGATTATTATCCCTCAAGTCTTAAAGAGCTGGCTCTTTGCGAACCGGTATATGAAGAATTCGAGAGCTGGCAGGGCCTTGATATTTCACGAGTCAAGCGCTTTGAGATGCTTCCCGAACCAGCAAAACAATATATATGCAGGATCGAAAAAATTACCGGTGTGCCAATAAAGTATATTGGTGTGGGACCGGGCAGAGAGCAGACTATAACCATGTAAGAATTATTATTGCCCAGTTTTTACAACTGGGCAATTTCTTTAGGATTTACCTAATAGAGCAATGATACCGGGTTAATATATTTTTTTAATAGAATACATATAATGCAAAAATCCGCAAAAATAATATAATCATATTCTATTAATACTTGATGATTGGAGACCAACTATGAGTTTACTTATAGATGATTGGAAAATAATACAAGAAGGTTTTTCACCCGAGGATAATCGCTTTTTCGAAAGCATAATGTCTTCAGGTAACGGAAGGATGGGATTAAGAGGAAACCACGAAGAGGATTATTCTGGTGATACCTTGAAAGGTACCTATATATCAGGTGTTTACTATCCTGATAAAACCAGGGTTGGATGGTGGAAAAACGGATATCCGGAGTATTTTGCCAAGGTGTTGAATGCAATTGATTTTATAGGTATCAAAGTAAAAATAAATGAAGAGAATATTGATCTTGCAACCTGTAATTTTTCCGATTATAAAAGAGAGCTGGACATGAAGGAAAGCATTTTGCGAAGAAGCTTTACTTACATTGATTCAATAGGCTCAAAATATGAAATCAATACTGAGAGGTTTATTAGCTATCAAGATAGTGACATTGCGGCAATCAAGTATTCAATAAAAGCTGTTAACAATGACGGAGAGGTAGAATTACTGCCATTTCTTAATGGTGATGTAAGAAATGAGGATGCCAATTATCAAGAAAAATTCTGGGAATATGTATCGAGTTCTGCAACCGACTCCATTTCTTATTTACACATGAAAACACTGAAGACCAATTTTAATGTTTCTGCAGCCTTTGCATGGAATATATCCGGCACAGATGCCATAGAGATAAATGCAGTTAATATAAAAAACGGTGAGTTTGTCGGAACCCGTATAAAAGTTAATGTTCCCAAGGGAAAAACTATTACACTTGAAAAATATATTTCGGTTATAAGTGACAGATACTATGAAACCGATAAAATAAGCGAAATTTCCAAGAGAAAGGCACAAGAAGCCTTAGAGGAAGGGTTTGGCATACTGTTTGATGCCCATAAAGGTAAGTGGGCTGATATATGGAGCATGGGTGACATTAATATTTTAGGAGATGTGGCAGCTCAGCAAGGGATAAGGTTCAATATTTATCAGCTTAACTGTACGTATTCAGGGGATGACCCCCGATTAAACATAGGTCCTAAGGGGTTTACCGGCGAAAAATACGGAGGGAGTACCTATTGGGATACCGAGGCTTACTGTCTATATTTCTATTTAGGGACAAAGAGGCCTGAGATCGCCAGAAGTCTCTTAGAGTACCGCTATAACCATCTGGAAAAGGCAATAGAAAACTCAGTCAAGCTGGGAACCCGCGGAGCCCTGTATCCCATGGTGACTATGAATGGCGAGGAATGTCATAACGAGTGGGAGATCACCTTTGAAGAGATTCATAGAAATTGTGCAATAACCTATGCAATAAAGAATTATACCGAGTATACAAATGATGAATCATATCTTATTCAAAAAGGGATAGATGTGCTGGTTGAAACCTCCAGATACTGGGTTTCAAGAGTGAACTATAATTCAGATAAAAATGTTTACATGATACTTGGTGTTACAGGGCCTAATGAGTATGAGAACAATGTTAATAATAACTGGTATACAAATCGCATGGTAAAATGGAGCTTGCAGTATACTGTTGATATACTGAAAATGATGAGCGAAAGGCATAGAACACTATATAAAGAAACTCTTGACCGCTTGGGTTTAGCTTCTGAAGAGATAGAAAAATTTAAAGATATCAGTACGAGAATGTATCTTCCCGAGGATAAAAAGCTGGGTATTTTTATTCAGCAGGATGGATATGTAGACAAAGAGCTAATACCGGTTAAGAATCTCGACCCCTCCAATTTACCTATAAATCAGAATTGGTCATGGGATAGAATACTGAGATCTTGCTATATAAAGCAGGCTGATGTTCTTCAAGGACTATGGTTCTTAAACGACGAGTATACGAAGGAAGAAAAAATAAGGAATTTTGATTTTTATGAGTCATTGACAGTACACGAATCCTCTCTTTCGCCATGTGTGCATTCTATCATAGCAGCCGAAATAGGTCGTGAGGATAAAGCATATGAGTTTTATCTTCGCACTGCGAGGCTAGATCTGGACAACTATAATAACGACACTGATGACGGACTTCATATTACTTCTATGGCCGGTACCTGGATGAGTATAATAAATGGTTTTGGCGGAATGAGGATCAGAGAAGGAAAGCTGCATCTTGCCCCATTTAAGCCCGAATCCTGGAGGGAATATTCATTTTGCCTGGTATTCAGAGGTAGAATAATAAAAATAACCGTAGACGACAGAGGTACCTCAATTAATCTGGAAGAAGGAGAGCCTCTTGATATAATGCTTTTTGGAGAGAGTGTGACGATAAGGGAAGGCAAGAATGAATACTTAATTAAATAGAACAGCGGTTCCTCCCAACCTGAACTCATTTATCGACGTGCGGGTAACACGTGGAAATTCTGAGTCCATAAAATAGACGAAGAATCTTCATCAAGTTGTGCAAAACAAAATGATTTAGATCCTTCGCTTCGTTCAGGATAACAACTTTATTATGAAATCACTTAAATCGCCAAATCCACGTGTTGTATAGTTCCTGCTTGGCCGTTTTCCTTAAGGAAAATACCCGTTGAACGAATCTGGCCAGATGAATCGTTTGCCATGTTCTTCAGACTGTACTCCGAGCGTACATTGCCCAGATAAATAGCGCCAACTCCGACTTGCCCTAACGCCAAAAGGGTTTTGTTCCCTTTGTCGTCCAGAGTCCATATTCTCAGCTTATCGAATATGGCATCGTTCTCGTCTATCCAACCGTTTTGGTCTCCGTCATAGGTTGCAAGTTCGTTAAAGCCGTTGCCGCTTTGTGGGCCGAAAAGTTCGCTGCCATCGTCAATAGTATTGTTATTATTGAGATCCAGTGCTAAAAACCCTGAGCCCATGCCGGTAAAAGCAATATTATCCTTTATGCCGTCACTATCAATATCGAAGGAATAGTTCCTGTCGCCGAGGGATGCGGACGCGTTATTAAAATTAATGACAAGAGGATCAATAAGAGCATCTCCTGCGCGAATGGATATGTGTTGAGAACTTATAAACTCACGGCTGACATTGAAATTCAGGTTGAAGTTTATTGTACGGCCATCTTCGGTTACCACGCTTCCGGAAGAGCCAAAGGACATACTCTCAGCCTCACGGTAATACTCATGCCTATCATACTTCAGCCCCCAGCCCTGAGACTGATTGACAGGCGCTGTACCTTGCTCTTGATTGGCTTTAAGTTTTTCAAGCTCTCCAAGGTTTTCTTTATCCATCTCCTCGGTATCAATGCCCCTTAATCTGATTTTTTTCCCTGTGAGGACATAAATAAACTTTTCTATAAGCCTTATTTTTTCCTTGTCCTTTTCGCTAAGAGAAAAGCCTTTGCCGTTGGAAGTTTTATCCGGTTGTGAGATGCCGGCGTTTTGCTGTAATGCCTTTCCTTCATCTGATATGTCAAGTAGAATATTATCATTTGTAATTTGATTCTGTTCCTGAGTCCAAAACTCCGTTGTTTCTTTTACAGTGTGCTGCTTAACAGCAGACCATTGGGCGTTCATCTGAACGTTCGAATCCGCGATCTTCATTAGATATGCCTCCTTGCAAATCAACTATCCGTAGTTATGAAATTCTTATTAAATATATCGGCATTTCAAGGAAGCAATTATAGCGATATTATTATTTTTACGAAAAAACCAATAATACTAATCTCTTTTCAGCAATGATTCGATTTCACTTGCCTCCAAGGGCTTATAAAAATAATAGCCTTGTATCATGTCGCACCCGTTTTCTCTTAAGTATAGAAATTGTTCCTCGGTTTCAACACCCTCTGCTACTACCTCTATGTTAAGGCTCTTGGCGAGTTGGATAATGCTGTATATTAATGCCTGATCTTTTTGAGATTTTGATGATATACCGTGTACAAATTCCATATCAATCTTTAATGAATCAATGGGGAATGTCTTAAGTCTGCTCATCGAAGAATAACCTTTTCCGAAATCATCAATAGATATTGAAAGTCCAAGGCTTTTTATGTCTTTGAGACGTTGCAATATGCTGGGATCTTCATTAAAAACGGTACTCTCTGTAATCTCGATTTCTAATTTATTCGGGTCTACTCCGACTTCTGTGATTATTCTATGTATCTTGTCGGCAATACTGTTGTCTTTCAGCTGCTCCAATGACAGATTGATTGACATGCAGAGTTCCTTTGCAAAAATTCTTTCAAAAATCTTAAATTGCTCGCATGCGGTTTTGAAAACCCATAGTCCTATTGATCTAATAAGCCCCGTTTGTTCAGCTATTGGTATAAAAACATCCGGGCGGATCATTCCGAATTCGTTATTACGCCAGCGTAACAGAGCCTCGAAACCAACTATCTCCTTGGTCTCTGCTTTTATCTGAGGCTGATAATTAATGAAGAATTCCTTTCTGTCCAATGCCCTGTACATGCTGTTTGTCATTTTGAGCTTTTGCATGATGTCATTTTTCATATCCGTTGTACAGTATACACACATATTCTTACCATTGCTTTTTGCCGAATACGTTGCTATATCGGCATTTTTAATTAAGGTTTCCGAATCCTCACCGTCGAAAGGGTATACCGCAACACCGACGCTGGCCGTTATAAAGTATTCTATATCTTGTACGGAGAAAGGATGTTTAAATACCTCCATTATTCTGTCTGTTATAATCTTCAGGTCATCCGGTTTTTTAATATTACCGATCATCATCAGAAATTCATCCCCGCCAAATCTTGAGACTGTATCTTCTCCCCTTAAGCATGAAGACAATCTGCTTGCCATTTGCTTTAGGACCATATCTCCAGCTGAATGCCCCATGGTGTCATTGACAGATTTAAAATTATCCAAATCAATAAATATTACACCAATTAAACCGGCATTCCGTTTTGTAGCTTCTATAGCGCAATAAAGATGATATGTCAGCATTTCTTTATTGGGAAGCCCCGTAAGGGCATCATAATAAGCCATTTGGTATAGTTTTTTTTCAGATTCTTCGAGGCTTACTCTTTGATTATTTATTTTAGCGATATTATCCGCGGTTTTCTTTTTATATGAAGCTATCAGTAAAATTATTATATTCACGGCCAAATATGAAACTACTCCCGGTAATGATTCTGTAGATTTATAACGAAACATGAATATTATTGATCCGATTATGCTGCT
>CAYWXN010000069.1:0-8356 GCA_964462075.1 uncultured Ruminiclostridium sp.
TTGAAAATAACCTTGTTACAAATAAAGCTGTCTATAATGCTTCTAAAACTGTTTCTGATGTAGCACAGTTTGTAGTGGGTGGGGCTGGAGTAATAAAAGGGGTCTCTACTGCTGCTAAAGCAACTAATATTATTACAGGTGGAGCAAAGGTATTTGCTACTGCAAGTGGATCACTCGCAACAAGTAGTGCAATAGCTGTAAATACAACAGCGGTTCTTAGAGGTGCTGCTACCGTTGCTAAATCTACACCATTGCTTATTGGTGGGGGATCGGGATTAGGAAAGTCTTTTAAGGGAACGAGTAAGACTACACAGCAGCAACTACAGGGATTTGCTGACGAAGCTAATCAGGCGATACCGGGTAAGGGACCTGTTGTAGGAACAAAAAAGCATTCTATATTTAAACAAAAAGTAGATGCAATGGGCAATCCTAACATCAAAACAGAGCAGACATTTGTTAATGGCAAAATAGAACCATATGGAACAAAAGGAGGGGTAAGGGTAGATTCAATTGAGTACCATCCTGATGGAAAAATAACAGTATATGATTTGAAAACAGGTAGTGCAAGCTTAACGCAAAGCAGGATTACTCAAATACAGAATGCTGTAAGACCAAGAGACCCAAGTTCGGTAACGGTTATTCAAATAAAATAAGGAGTAAAATCGACATGGATAAAAAGGAAGTTAAAAAACTCATTAAAGCCGAGTTTAAAGATATAATTAACGCAAATAACTTTATTAAAAAGACGGATACTCTTTATGTAAAAGTTACAGACAGAAATGTACTTCATATTATCAATTTTGATTTGGGGAGCATTGGGTTTACATGTTCAGTTGCAATGCAACCACTTTATATCTTTGATTATTCAAAAGGAATTTACCTTGATATGGGTGAAAGGCTTAGCAGATTTAAAATAGTTCAAAAAGAGTGGTGGTCTTATGAGCAGCCACAGGCTGGAATTAAAGAGATAAAAGAGCTACTACTTAGAAATGGAATGCCATGGTTTAAAAACTATGGCACTCCAGAAGGTATTATAGATTTTATTTCAACAGGGAAGTATAAAGAATATGGGTTTATTGCATTTGATTCATTCCACAGGAAAAGGATTCTTGGCTTTAGTTTACTTTATTCTGGACGCATAGATGAAGGTGTTAAGTGTATAAATGATTTGATGAGTGAAATAAAGGATAATGCAGCCGATTTTATGCTTTCTTATAAAAAGCAACTTGCGGAGTTTGTTGAGAGAATAAAAAATCAACCAGAAACGCTTCCTGGAATCCTTGAAGGTGCTATTATTGATAATAAAGCAAGTTTGAAAATCTAATATTATATACATTTTAGGGTCACACGGTTTCAGATGGGATGAGGGGACATGGGATGAGGGGACAGGTACCTTGTCCCATTTTTAATGATGCCCCTTCATATACCACAGAGCTTGATGAAGTAATTCTAAAGTATGAGTACAATACTAACGGCCAATTAACCAAGGAAATCAATCCTTCCGGAACAAGTGTTTCATACGCCTATGATGCCAACGGAAACCTTGTCTCAAAGAAGGATGAAGACGGTTATATAACAACCAATATCTATGACAGTGTAAATAACCTTACTCAAGTAGAATATGATTCAAGTAAAACTGTCAGCTATACATATAACCCTAATAATCAGATTACCTCCATGACAGACTGGCTTGGAACAAATACCTATGATTTGGATGTCCTCGGGAGAATCAATACTGTTACCGATTATGAGGGAAAAGTTACAGGCTATACCTGGAACAGCAGGAATCAAAAGCTTTCCATGACCTATCCCGATGAAAGTGTAGTCAAATACAGCTATGATATTAAAGGCAACCTTTTGAAGGTACTGGATGGCAACGGTAAAGAAACAAGCTACACCTATGATGCCTTAGACCGCATGACAAGCGAGGTATTGCCAAATGGAGTAAAAACCACAAAGGTATACGATGCCCTTTCTAGGATAACCGGTGAAACCTCCGCCAAGAAGGATGGCACTGTTATCTACAGTAATTCCTACTCTTTAGACTGTGAAGGGAATATATTATCCGAAAGCAAAAAGACATATGAGAATGGTAACAAGCTTAGTACCGGTACTACAGAATATCTCTATGACGGTAATAATCAACTTATTCAAATAAAGGATTCTGAAGGTGTTCTGGAGAAATATTTCTATGATACCCTTGGTAACAGAATCCAGAAGGAGAAAACTGTTCCGGGTAATGGTAACAGTAATAGTACAAATAATGGTAACGGCAATAATAAAAATAAGAACAATAACAACAATAATAAATCAAGCACAGATATAACCAAATACACCTACAACAACGAGAATCAAATGCTTACCCTTAAAGGAGCTAACGAAGAGATAGCAGGCCATTTTACAAATGGTGAGCTTGTAACCTTCACATATGATAAGAGGGGTAATGTAAGAAGCATTACAACCGATAGCGGAACAATCGGCCAATACTACTACGATGATACCAATAAAATGACCTACTCCATAAACAAGATGGGTATAAAGTCAGGATATACCTATGACGGAGCAGGAAGGCGGGTAAAAGAGACCCTAGAGCATTTAAATATAAATGTGCCGGAAAAGGCAAGCATACATGTTCAGACTCCAATAGAGGACTTATTAGACAGCAATCAAAACATAGCTCTTGATGTTAAGAAAGAAATAAACTATGTTATAGATAGTACGACCTTTGACAACAGAGTCCTCATGGTTTACGGCATGCAGACCAAAACCCAGAGATATACCTATGGAAATGGTGTTATTGGGCTGGATTCATGGAATGACAAAGCAACAGACTGGGAGAACATCGACCAGAATAAGCATGACGAACAGCTATACTATGTAAAGGACTTCAGAGGAAGTGTTCTAGCCCTTACAGATTACAAGTGCAAGATAACTACCCGCTATGATTACAATGCTTTCGGTACTCCTATAGAAAAGAACCATGTAAATGATCAAGGCATCAGAAGCAATATCTACCACTATGCAGGCTACATCTATGATTATACAACAAGCCTATACTTCGTAAACGCAAGATACTACATGCCTGAAACCGCCCGCTTCATGGCAGAGGATGTATACAGGGGGGATGGACTTAACAGGTATGTCTATGTAAGCGATAACCCGCTGGTGTATGTAGATCCTATGGGATTGTGCGGGGAAGGGGCAAATTCAGAAACTTTATTACAATTACAGCGTGACCTTGAAAAGTATAAGCGTGAAGCAGCTTTTTGGAATACAGTAGTTGATATTCTTGGATGGTTTGAAGGGGTTGAGCAATGGTTAATTGAGAATCAAGATTCTATTGCAAAAATTCCTATGTTTGGCTTTGGGTTTACACTAGGCCAAGGATTAACTTGTGATTACTATTTAAAAGACAAACAGGATGTAGATGCTTGGCAATCAAGGATGCTCGAAAGTACTTTTAATACCACCGTTAGCTTAGGATTAATGTCAGCTTTTGGCCTAACTGGTTCAGAAAAGAGTGTTCTTGAGGCTTATGTTAAAGTTGATATTAAAATAACCGGAATATTAACGTGGATTGGCGATAAAATCAATAAAGTGTTTGGTAAGGGAACGAGTAACACACAAAAACCATATTCAAATAGCAGACCCTCATACGGAAAGGGACAAGTTGATGACGTCTGGGAAAATGCCAAAGATATAGATGGAAAAGTATATGACCCAAATATAGGTGAAGAACTAACATGGGAAAAAAGCAAGCCAAGATCAGGTCAATGGGATATGGGTCATACTCCAGAAAACAAATATAGTGATATGCACCAAAAATACATAAATGGTGAAATTACTAAAGATGAGTTTTTGGAATGGTTTCGAAATCATAATAATTATAGACCTGAGAGTCTTTCTGCAAATCGAAGTCATATGTATGAAAAATAAGGAGATGGTTATATGCCTACAGATAAAGCAGATATTTTTACCTTAGCGAAATTCGGTGTTTTAGAAACATTAAAAAGAAAATTTAATATCAATGAGATTAATAAAAAGAGTGAGAGCGGATCTAATTTATTACACTATGCTATATCGGGCGGTAAGTTTGATATTGCGACATTCCTGATTAACAATAGAATTAACGTAAATTATATAAATTTAGATGGACAAACAGCATTGCACCTTATCTGTGTTAATCAAAATCTTGATGTTGCAAAAGAACTGTTGAAAAAAGGTGCTGATATAAATTTAAGAGATAAATATGGTAATAATGCAATGTGGACAGCTGTTTTTAATTGTAAGGGTAGGAACTATGAGATGGTAGAATTATTCATGACATTAAATCCGGATATTATGACTAAGAATAATGCAGGAAGATCACCTTTGGACTTTGCAATGCAAGTAGGAAATGAAAAGTTGATCAATATTCTATTAAAAAAATAATTCCAATATTTAATAAGGTCACACAGTTTCGACTGAGTGACCTTTATTCTTAGTGTGAGAGTAGACATAAAATAAAATACGAAACCATATCGAAAGATACATTTAAAAATGCTTTATACCATATTTTTATTTTAGCAGTAACTTTACACTATGCAACACGTATAGAATAATACTGACAGGATGTGTGAGAAATACTTGTATAAATTTAATGCTATAGATAGTATTTGTAACGCACTGTTATTCAGTCAAATATTCAAACATCTCTTTCAGACTTTTTCCTTCAATAAGCTTTCTAAAGTTAGCAACCTCTTCATTGACTATCTCGGCTAAGGCCTTTTGTCCCAGAAGCTCTACGGGGGCAAGGTCATCAGTGAGAATTAAACTTTCATCTGTCATTTCAACAAGGTTTTCATCTATATATTTTGAAATATAATATAGATCGTGATTCTTGTTTATCTGGTTATAAGTATTGTTTTTATAGTTTTCAAGCATTTGTTCATCATCGCTGACAAAAAGAAGTGAATTTGTGACCTGAGAAAGATCGGCCCTGTAAACCTTGTTAAAAATACTTTTAACTGTATTGGACAGATACTCGGGAACACCCGTGAAGCTTCCTGATTTCATATTTACGTTTACAATAAGAACTCCACCGGGTTTTAAATGATCCTTAACAATCCGGAAAAATTCCTGGGTAGACATATGAAAAGGCACGGTTATATCCTGATAAGCGTCGGCAAGGATAATGTCATATTGCTTTGCATCAGGTGTTTGAAAGAAGCTGCGACCGTCATTTATGAATACATTGGCCTCATCTTCCTTCAAATTAAAGTATTCTGTAGCCAAATCTGCAATTTTAGCATCTATTTCTACCGCGTCAACAGTTACATTCGGGATATACTTTTTTAGCTGTTTTGGAAATGTACCTGTCCCAAGCCCCAGCACCAAAACATCCAATTCCTTTTCGGGGGACATGTCCTTTATGAAATAAGGTGCCATAAGAGCATATTCATAATAGTATCCCGAAAGAGAACCATCCTTTTTGTAAATCGACTGGACTCCAAAAGCCACATTGGTTGATAAAATTACAGAATCCTCGGTTTCTTCAACCTGGAGGTAATTATATAAGGACTCCCCCTCATATAGTATATTGCTTTTCCAGAAAGCATAGGAGTCATTGAGGGGGATTAACATAAAAACCAGTATTAAAATTGCGGTTATGGTATTACGCAAGGCTTTTTTTTTGGTAAAGAGAAAGTAAAGGGCACATACTATATTCAATAGAAGTGCAAAGAGTAAAAAGGTTTTGCTTGTACCAATATAAGGGATTGTTAAGAAGGTGGGAGCAAATGTTCCGATAATGCTTCCTATGGTTCCCATGGCATATATTTGGCCCGCGATACGTCCCTTGTTCTCGGTTTCCTCAACACCAAGCTTTACAAGGTAAGGCGATACCATTCCTAATAGCGTCATAGGAAGTGAGAATATTACCAGACATGAAATAGCCGAGCCCATCAGCACCAGGTTGCTTCCCGGGAAAGCCAGCATGAGCAGACCTGCTATCAGTGCTATTAAGTATTTACTTACAAACGGAATAATTGCGATCCACACTGAAGCGATCCAGATATAAAAATATAGACGTCCGAGGCTCTTATGCTTATCAGCGCTTCTTCCGCCTAAGACATTACCGATACTCATACAAATCATAATCAGTCCAATTATAACCGACCATACAATTTGCGAAGAACTGAAATACGGGGCTAAAAGCCTTGAGCATGAAAGTTCTACAGCCATTACGGTCATGCCCGATAAAAAAGAAGTAATGTAAAGAATCAGATTATTTTTTTTCATCAGTTTTTCTCCTACTCTAGGTTATCTTTAAAATATTCTATCATAATATAGTGCATTTCATATACTTAATTTGAAAGATATAGGACCATGGCCGACATGGCCGGAACATCAACGGTATTTCCACTAAAATCATATAGGGGATTAAGGCCGGCGGTATTTTCATCAACTACGATGTTCCAATGTCCGTGTTGGGGCAAAGAAAAGTTTTGTTGTTGCATACCGGCGTTATAGGCTACAAAAATAGTCTTCCATGAATCATGATTAGCATAGTCATTCAGAGAAAAAGCTACTGCATGTTCGGGGCAAGGATAAAAAGCAAGATTTTTTCTTATTTCCTCGGCCTGTATCATGCGAAACGCCGGATGGGCTTTTCTGAGGTTAATAAGTCCCTTATGATAATTGAACACTTGTTGATAACGGTGTTTCAGCGACCAATCGATTTGGTTAATCTCGTCAGGAAGATTATATGAATTGTGCCCGCCCTTTTTTGTTCTCATCATATCGGTTCCCAGCATAAAGAAAGGTATGCCTTGAGAAGTAAGAACTATAGCGGCAGCGAGATTTACAAGGCGGATGTAATCAGACTCTTTTAAATCAGGCCTGCTGGCCAGTAACTTATCATAAAGGGTTAGATTATCATGAGAAGCCGCATAATTTACACAATGCCATGGATAGGCCGCCCATGCATACCCGGAGTAATTAACCTTTGCATAGTCTATGCCCGGATGATATACAGCGCCCACAACACCAAATTTTACCCCTTCTTTATACTTATAGTTCCCGGTTATAAATCCGGTGCCATCCTGATGAAAGGCATCGCCTTTTATTGCGTCTCTGGTATTATCATTAAAGAAGCCTATTTTGTTAAGCTTGGCAGCATTTGCTTTGGAGGAAGAATCATAGCCCTTCAATAGCGAATGACCGCCTGTCCAGCCCTCACCGTAGAGCAGAATTGACGGACTTATTTTATCGAGAGCTAACCTAATGTCATTCATGGTTTCAATATCTATAAGCCCCATTAGATCAAACCTGAAACCGTCTATCTTATATTCTTGTGCCCACATTTTTACCGAAGAAATAATAAAATTTCGTACCATTGAACGCTCTGATGCTATCTCGTTTCCGCAACCCGAACCGTTAGAAAAATTACCCTGGTGATCCTGACGATAGTAGTATCCCGGCACAAGTTTATTTAAATCAGAGTCAAGGGTTTTATAAGTATGGTTGTAGACAACATCCATGACAACACCGATGTTGGCCTTTTTTAATGCTTTAATCATTTGCTTCAGCTCAACGATGCGGGTGTATCCATCGTGTGCGTCAGTTGCATATGAACCGTCCGGAACATTAAAATTGGTGGGGTCATAGCCCCAGTTATACTGGTCTTCAAGAGACTTTGCTTCATCTACTGTAAAAAAGTCGAAAATAGGTAAGATATGGACATGGGTTATGCCAAGATCGACCAGATGCGACAATCCCGTCGGCATGTTTTCAAAGGAACGGGTATCATTTTGCGACAGGCCTAGATACTTGCCGGGATATTGAGCCCCTGAGCTGGGGTGTATAGTAATGTCCCGGACATGTACCTCGTAAAGAATTGCATCGGTAGGGTTTAACAGCTCTTTGTGATATAAATTATCCCAACCTTCGGGATTAGTCAGGGACGGATTTACAACCATGCTTCGCCTTCCGTTCACCCCTGAGGATCTTGCATACGGATCGGCAATCTCAAGAACCTTTCCCATTATCATAGAGCTGAAAGTATAATATGTGCCTGAAAGATCGCCTGTAATGTTGCTTTCCCAAACACCTTTATCCATACGCTCCATTTCAATAACATCCTTCAAGCTTGGCCCCGAGCCGGTTTCATAAAGGTTCAAGAATACTGAGGATGCTGTGGGTGCCCATACCTTGAATAAGGTGGAGTCCGGGCTCCAGTTTGCGCCTAAATCGTCATTGTCATAGGTAAATAAATTATCAAACTCCGGAGTGTCATATATCATGCCATAATCAGCATAACCATTTCTAAAGCCGGGTTTATAAAGCATATATGTGGAACCGGGAAACATATCTTTCT
>CAYWXN010000070.1:0-8307 GCA_964462075.1 uncultured Ruminiclostridium sp.
AAACGTTTCGCGATTGTAGGTGGTCAAAATAGCAGCAACCATTAAAGATGTAGCTAAATACACCGGACTTTCCATTGCAACCATCTCGAAATACATCAACGGCGGGAATGTCCTGGAAAATAACAAGAAAATCATCGATGAGGCTATAAAAGCTCTCGACTTTAAAGTAAACGAGATTGCTCGTGGTCTCAAAACCAATAAAACCATGACGATCGGTGTTCTTATTCCGGATTTTAATAATGTATTTTTTACATCTATTGTCTCAAATATTGAGAATGTACTGATTCAAAACGGCTATAGTACCATTATTTGTGATTATAAGAAAAACACAGAGTTGGAAAAAGATAAGTTTAATTTTCTTATTAATAAGCAGGTGGATGGCATCATAATCATACCGCAGGGAGACAATTCGCAGCTTATTATTAAGCAGATAAAAAACAACACTCCGGTGGTGCTTGTTGACAGGGCAATGGAAGGTGTAGAATGCGACACAATACTTGTAGACAACATGAACGCATCCTATAGTGCAGTGGAGTATCTTATTACCAGAGGGCACAAAAGCATCGGTATTATAAGCGGCCCTGATAATCTTTTTACAGCGATTGAGCGTCTAAAAGGGTACATTCGAGTTCATGAAGATTATTCTATGAGAGTTGATAAATCTTTGGTTAGAAAAGGTGACAATGAAATAGAGAGCGGTTACAGATGCCTTAATGAACTATTGGATTTAAAAACTCCTCCGACAGCAGTTTTTGTTACAAATTATGAAATGACGTTGGGTGTCATTATGGCATTAAATGAAAGAAACACAAAAATACCTGATGAATTGTCGGTTGTTGGGTTTGATAATCTGCATATGTCGAGGATTGTGAAGCCGTCATTATCCATTGTCGTGCAACCCATGGAGCAAATAGGTGAGATAGCGGCTAATATGATGTTAAGAAGGCTAAGGGGCGATATGAGCAACTATCCTTCTATGTTAAGATTGAAAACCGAACTAATGATAAATCAATCGGTAAAAGACCTGAGGGGTTAAGAGTGGTTTTATCCTCTGGAAATATTTTATTCCACGAGAGCGAAACGTTTAGCCCTAAATGATTTATATTTAACGAAATGTTTTATATTAGTTTGCACGATGTTTAGGAATAATCATAAAGGAGTAACGCTATGAAAAATCTTTTATTGGGAATCGATATTGGAACTTCAGCTTGTAAGGCTGCTGTTATGGATTTGGAGGGCAAGGTTATAGCCCAGGCATCAAGTGCTTACCCGGTATACTATCCGGCTCCCGATTATGTAGAGCAAAATCCCGTAGAGTGGTGGGAAGGTGTATGCCTTGCCATTCGTGAGGTACTCTCAACCGGCCGAGTGGATACCGACGATATTGCCGGAATAGGACTTGACGGACAAAGTTGGTCTGCAATCCCAATTGACATACATGGAAATGTTCTTGCCAATACACCTATTTGGATGGATAGAAGAGCCTCTGAACTGTGCAAAAAAGTTACAGAAAGAGTTGGGTTTGATCGAATTTTCAGTATCAGTGGAAATTCTTTCGAACCTTCATATACCACACCCAAAATTCTTTGGTTTAAGGAGAACGAGCCTGAAATTTATAAAAACACTTATAAATTTCTTCAAAGCAACAGTTATATTGCATTCAAACTTACAGGAGCTATAACACAGGATATGTCCCAGGGTTATGGATTACATATGTTCAACATGGAAAAAGGGTCTTATGACAATGATTTATGTGATGAACTTGGTGTTGACAGAGAAAAGCTTCCCGCTATTGTTCCTTGCCATCATGTAATTGGTATGATAACAAAAAAAGCTGCTGAAGAGACAGGACTGATACCGGGAATACCCGTTGTGGCAGGCGGGTTGGATGCTGCCTGCGGCACATTGGGCGCAGGCGTATATAAGGTTGGGCAGACACAGGAGCAGGGTGGTCAGGCAGGCGGCATGAGCATCTGTGTAGACAAAGCACTTTCGCATCCTAAGCTCATACTAAGTTCTCATGTAGTACCCGGACTATGGCTTCTTCAAGGAGGCACAGTGGGCGGAGGCGGCGCCGTTAAGTGGTTCAGTGAGCAGCTTGGTGCCAGCGAGGCTGCACAGGCCAAGATTGAGGGCTCTAACGTATTTAAAGTTATGGATGATGAAGCTGCAGAAATTTCACAAGGTTCAGACGGATTAATTTTCCTGCCTTATATGGCCGGGGAAAGATCACCGTTATGGGATAAAAACGCTAAGGGTGTATTCTTCGGTCTCGGATATGATAAAACAAGAGCTCATATGATTCGTTCGGTGATGGAAGGCTGTGCCTATGCCCTTTACCATAATATGAAGACGGCAGAAGAGAGCGGTGTAAAATCCGACATTCTTAATGCTATGGGCGGGGCAGCTAACAGTAGATTATGGACACAGATAAAAGCAGATGTCACCGGAACTCCTATTCAGGTGCCCACATCGGATACTGCCACTACTATGGGCGCTTCAATCCTTGCAGGAGTCGGAATAGGTGCTTACAAAAGCTTTGAAGATGCGGCAGAAAGAACAATTCAGATTACAAGAATTCATGAGCCTGATATGAAGGCACACGACAGATACAAAAAGTATTATGAAATCTATCTTGAACTGTATGAGAAATTAAAGGACTCCATGCAGAAAATCAGCGAGATACAGAAAATCTACTAAATATGAAAGAGGTGGTTCGATTAATGAAAGCGGCTGTTTTACACGCAAAAGAGGATTTGAGATATGAAGAATATCCAAACCCGGTAATCGGTATTGGAGAAGTATTGGTGAAAGTAAAAGCTGCAGGTATATGCGGTTCAGATATACCAAGGGTTAACTTGGGAACGGCGCATTACTTTCCGATTGTTTTAGGACACGAGTTTTCCGGTGAGGTTGTAGAAATCGGTGAAGGCGTAATAACCCTCAAACCCGGCGACAGAGTTTCATGTGCTCCGCTTTTACCTTGTATGAAATGCGGAGATTGCCAGAAGGGTGAGTATGCATTGTGCAAGAACTACAGCTTTATCGGCTCCAGAGAACAGGGTGGATTTGCCGAGTATGTAAAGCTACCTGAAAGGAATGCCATAAAATTTGCGAACACTGTAAGCTTCGAACAGGGCGCTTTTTTTGAGCCGTCTACCGTAGCACTGCATGGTTTAAAATTAGCCGACTATAAAGGCGGTGAGGATGTTGCCATTCTTGGAGGAGGAACCATAGGTCTTTTTACTGCTCAATGGGCTAAAATTCTTGGAGCCAGAAGGGTTTTTGTATTTGATATCGTCCAAGAAAGACTTGAGCTGGCAAAAAAGCTTGGAGCAGATGTAGTCATCAACACAGGAGATGCGGATTTTAAAGAAAAGGCCATGGAGATGACCGATGGTAAAGGTTTTGGCTTTGTTTACGAGACTGCCGGAGTTGATATAACAGAAAAACTGGCCTTTGAACTTGCCGGAAACAAATCCAGCGTTTGCTTTATCGGGACACCAACAAGAGATCTCACATTCACTCCCAGATTGTTCGAGAATATGAACCGCAAGGAGTTCAGACTCACAGGCTCATGGATGTCCTACAGTGCTCCTTTCCCGGGCAGTGAGTGGTCCGATACAGCGTATTATTTCGCTTCAGGTCAGCTTAAATTTGATGAGAGCCTGATATTTAAAAAGCTCCCAATGTCAAGAGCGGCTGAGGGCTTTGAAATGTATAAAACACCCGGTTTTGTAAAGGGCAAAATCTTATTGATGAATGAATAGGAGAGTTTAACATGAGCGGTTTACATCCGATGAAGGAAATTGTAAAAAAGCAGAAAATGGGCATCCCGACCGGTATATATTCGGCCTGCAGCGCAAACGACCTAGTCATAGCGGCGGTAATGGAACGTGCGAAAGTTGATAATGATGTTGTATTGATTGAAGCTACTGCCAATCAGGTCAATCAGTACGGAGGTTACACCGGAATGCTGCCTGCTGATTTTAGAGATTTTGTATACAATCTGGCAGACAAGGTGGGCTTTTCAAAAGATAAAATCATACTGGGAGGCGATCACCTGGGGCCATTGACCTGGAAGGGTGAGCCTGCCGAAAGCGCCATGGAAAAGTCCAAGGAGTTGATCAGACAATTTGTGCTGGCGGGATTCACAAAAATACATATCGATACCAGCATGCATTTGGGAAGCGATGACGCCAATGAGAGACTGGACACGAAAGTAATTGCAGAAAGAGGAGCGGTTCTGGCTGAAGTTGCCGAGGCTGCTTATTTAGAGCTGAAAGTAAATCACCCTGATGTAGTACATCCGGTTTATGTGGTGGGAAGTGAGGTTCCTATTCCCGGAGGCAGTCAGGACGAGGAAGAAGGTCTTCAGGTAACAAAGGTGGCCGACTTTGAAGAGACTGTACAGGTATTTAAAGATGCATTCATGAGGCATAACCTTGAAAGTGCTTGGGAAGATGTTATTGCAGTTGTGGTACAGCCCGGGGTTGAATTCGGTGACGAAAGCATTCATGAATATGACAGAAAAGCGGCAAAAGAGCTGAATGAAGCATTGAAAAAATACCCCAATCTTGTATTTGAGGGTCATTCTACAGACTATCAGACAAAAGCGGCCTTCCGTGAAATGGTTCAAGACGGCATAGCAATCCTGAAGGTAGGCCCTGCCTTAACATTTGCTCTCAGAGAGGCGCTTTTTAGTCTGGCAGGCATCGAGAATGAATTGATAACCAAAAATACCGGAAGAAAGCTTTCAAGGTTTATTGACGTGATGGAGGATGTAATGCTGAAGAATCCGGATAACTGGAAAAAACATTATCATGGAAATGAAGACAAGCTTAAGCTTGCCAGAAAATATAGCCTGTCGGATAGATGCAGATACTATCTTCCTTTACCTGAGGTGCAGCAGGCTATTAATCAATTGTTTGAAAATCTGGAATCGGTAAAGATACCGTTGACTCTTATCAGCCAGTTTATGCCTGTACAGTACAGTAAAATCCGGGATGGAAAACTAAACAATGATCCGGTAAGTCTGGCCAAAGATAGAGTAGTCAACTGCATTGATGAGTACCTTTATGGCTGCAAGCAGTAAGATTTATAAATCTAAGATTTCATAAAAAGAAAGGATTGATACTTATGTTAAAAGGAATTCCCTCAATTATCCCGCCTGAGCTATTAAAAATACTTATGGAGATGGGACATGGCGATGAGATCGTTATCTCCGACGGCAATTTTCCTGCGGCAAGTATTGCACAAAGACTTGTAAGATGTGATGGACATGGTATTCCGGAAATCTTGGATGCTGTGTTGAAGTTTTTCCCGCTGGACCCATATGTGGAAGCACCTGTGCAACTGATGCAGGTCGTTCCCGGAGATCCCGTGGAGACCCCCATCTGGGATGTCTATAAAGACATTATTAACAAGTATGAAGCAAAAAGTAACAAAATTGAGAATATCGAACGCTTTGCTTTTTATGAAAGAGCAAAGAAGGCCTATGCAGTTGTCGCCACAGGCGAGAAGGCGTTATACGCCAATATAATCCTTAAAAAAGGTGTTGTCGTCGAGTAACAGTTAATAATGTAAAAAATAAAGGATAAGGAGAGAAGAAAAATGGTAGATTTGAAAAACGATGCTATTGACCCAAGACTTGTTCCCCAAAGGACCCTTCGCGGCGGTGGGAAAATGCCTGCTATAGGAATGGGCACATTCGGTTCCGACCGATTTAGTGCGGAAGACATTGCTGCAGCTGTAAAGGGTGCCGCAGAGATAGGCTTCAGGCTGTTTGACTGCGCATCGGTTTATGGAAATGAACATTTGATCGGAGATGTTTTTCAGGAAATTATGGCCTCCGGCATCAAGAGAGAAGAGTTATTTATTACTTCGAAGCTGTGGAACGACATGCACGGAAAAGGTGATGTTCTTCTTTCCTGCGCCAAAACTCTAAAGGATCTGAAGCTGGACTACATAGATCTTTATTTTGTACACTGGCCTTTCCCGAACTTCCATCCAAAGGGAGCGGCACCGGATTATCACAATAAAGACGCAAGGCCTTACATCCATGAAGAATATATGGAAACCTGGTATCAAATGGAAAGGCTTGTAAAGGCCGGATATGTCAGGTATATTGGAACATCGAATATGACAATACCTAAGCTAAAGCTTGTAGTTCGTGATGCCACCATTATGCCGGCTGTCAATGAAATGGAGCTTCATCCCTGCTTCCAGCAGCCTGAGCTGTTTAATTATTGTATCGATATGGGTATACAACCTATCGGTTTCTGTCCAATCGGCTCTCCTACACGTCCTGACAGGGATAAGACACCTGATGATGTGGTTGATATACAGGATCCGATTGTAGTTAAAATAGCTAAGGCGCATAATGTACATCCCGCAGTTATTTGCATCAAGTGGGCTGTTCAGCGTGGGCAGACACCAATTCCATTCTCCATCTATAGAAACGAATATGCCAGCAACCTCCGCTGTACAGTGGAAGATCTGTTAACAGAAGAAGAAATGAAGGAATTGGCTCAGGCTGATAAGAATTGTCGTCTTATAAAAGGTCAAGTCTTCCTTTGGGACGGCTCAAAGGACTGGACCGATTTATGGGATATAAACGGCGAAATCACCAAATAGCTCTCCTCTAATATTAGGTGAAGGACCTGCTATGGTGGAAGCAGGTCCTTTCTCCTCTAATTCTATAAGAAGAAGAAGGCATAAAGTTTAAAGGCGGTAAATTGAGAGCAGACCATGAGTATAATAAAAAAGATTTTTTTTAACGAATCAAAGCTACAGGAAGCAGATTTACATACAAGCCGAGTGCTATCAATATTTGAAGGATCTACCGCAAGAACCGTCGGCTCTTTAACTGCGGGTGCATTTATGGCGGGATATCTGAAATACCTTGGTGCAGATGACCGGCTTAATGGGATTATTGCTGCTATTCCGGTCCTATCCGGGGTTATTATGTTTCTGACACCTTTGCTTTTCGAGACCAAATCCAGAAGAAAAGCTTCAATAGTTATGAGTGCTCTTGTGGCCAGACTTCTTTTAAGCTTCCTGATTATAATTCCTCTAATTATACAAAACAAAAGTATTGGACTGGCTTACCTGGCCGCAACCTATCTTCTGGCACACTTTATTCTTTCTTTTATTACACCACCTGCAACCACCTGGCAAATAAGTCTTGCACCGGAAAATATTCGCGGAAAGTATTTTGGTTTAAGAGAGTCCTGCGTCCTTGGATTTGTATCAATTATGTCATTGGGGATGGGTAGAATACTTGATGTTTTTAGAATAAAAGAGCAGCAGAGAGCAGGGTTTCTGATGCTTTTTATTGTTGTTTTGCTGCTTAGTATTCTTAACTTCATTTTTGGATGCTCGGTTCGGGAGCCGGAGGTAATTCTCTCTAAAAGGCCCATAAAAAAGTCCGATGTTCTTGTACTCCCTTTAAAAGATAAAGTCTTTCGCAAAATTATCTGTTTATTCCTATTATGGAATGTCGGGTATCAGATGAGTGCGCCGTATACTTCAGTATATATGATATCGGAATTAAAGTTGAACTACACATTTATTACCATAACAGCAATTTTTGCGGCTTTTGCAAGTGTTATCAATGTGAGACTACTTGGAAGGCTGGCAGATAAACGCTCTTGGTTTTTACTGCTGAATATTTGTGTGGGATTTCAGGCCATTAGTCAACTCTTGTGGTTTTTTGTAAACCAAGAAACCAAATTTTATTTAGTGCCACTTTCACAGCTTATGGGGGGTGCAGCCTTGGGTGGGATAAATATTTCACTTATGAATATTCAGTACAAATATTCTCCTGAAAATATGAAGACCATCTACATCGGCTTTTCGTCTGCAATTGGAGGAATTGTTGGTTTTTCCAGTTCAGTTCTTGGATCTTTATTTATCAGCGTATTTAGCGGTTACACATTAAAACTGGGAGGTTTTTCTGCAGGCAGTATGCAGGTTTTATTCGGATTATCAGGGATCATTATGATATACTGTATGATATACATCCATTTCTTGAATAGAAAACTTATAACGTGATCAAATGCTTGCGCGTTGTGATATGCGACGATATAAAAACTTTACAGGCCGCTTCCAAGACTGCTAATATTATATTAATACGGTGCAGTTTTATATAAGCAGGTCAATAGAAGCGGAAAAGGGTTTTTAATTAAATATAAAATACGATTGTTCATCTAACTTTACGGAGGAATATTCTCATGTTCAAAATGATACTGGTTGACGATGAAGAAGAAGTCCGCAAAGGCATTATTCAAAAAACTGACTGGGAGA
>CAYWXN010000071.1:0-8299 GCA_964462075.1 uncultured Ruminiclostridium sp.
TTATCCCATTCCGGTCTGTGAATATGAATGCTCAGCGTATTGTTCACATACTCACCTTTTGCAAGCTCCTTATAAAAGGCAAACCCAATCTTTTCATACGGAGTGGTTGGCAAGGAATCATCATTTTCATCAAAAGGCATATCAAAAAGGGCGGCAGCATTAACCCCAAACATCCCGGCTATGGTATCGTTATAGATCTTTATTGGGGTAAGCAGTACATCTTCCGTATTCACATCGGAATATATGGTACGAACAATACGTTCCATATTTTCACGATTACCTTTTGCAGTGTCATTATCAAAGGAAAAGGTTTTATTCTTGTTGTCATAAGTATAGTTCAACACAAACTCGCCGTATTTATGTGCCGTCATAATATAGGCATCCTGCTTGGGATAATAACCGACGTCAACCTTATATCCATCTTTTCCAAAAACTGTTCGCACACTGTTTTCCATCCAGCGACTACCCGACACCGGACCCCATTCGGTGTGATTAATACGAATATAAGCATCCTCGGTTTCTTTAACCGCCTGATTTACACCTCTATCCATGTAAAACCCTAATTCTGAAAGCGTATAAGCAATGGTGAAATCCGACTGTTCTAAATTTGTGTAAATATCTGATAACGGTAAATAGTTTATAACTGAACAACCTGACAGATACAGATGTGTAAGGTTTGTAAGAGATATAAGCGGCGTAATATCAGTAAGTGTCGAATTGTCAAGTTTTAAATATTGCAGATTGATAAGATTTGCAAGTGGGGTATAGTCAACAGCCTTGCAGTTCGAGAGCACTAATAGTTTTAAATTCAAAAGCTTTGAAAGTGGCGATATGTCCGTGATTGGATTGTCGTCAAGGATTAGATATGTGAGTTTTTGAAGTCCTTTAAGAGGGGTAATATCGCTTACCTGATGAGAAGATAAATCAAGAATTTCAAGGCTGGTGAAATACTCAAGTCCGTTGATATCCTTAATTACTGTTTCATCAGTTATGTAATGCTGATACTCATTAGATAGGTCGAGTCTTGTGACTGATTTTACATCATCTACAGTTATATCGCCGCTTGGTTTGCCAATAGAAGTACGCACAATGGTTTCAAGCACACTATCGGTAAAGCTCACAACTGTTGGCTGTAGCTGCTCAGGCTCTGAATCTTGATTTTGATCAGACTTTGTATTTTGGTTTTGCTCAACCACTAATGCGGGTATTTCAGGAGATGTATTACAAGCGGTTAGTATACAAAGCATTGACGTTAACATTATATAAATCACAGGAACACAATATCTTTTCACTTTCATTTACCTCCGCAAATTATAAATAACCTCCACTTGTAAACACTAATTAATCAATTTCCTCACTTATAACGATTTATCATCACACGGCAAATAAACATCTCAACACATTTTAGGTATATTGATTAACCTATTATACAACAGTTCTAACTCTACAACCAAAAAATCAATACTTACCACAACTGATAAAGTATTTTTTCCTTAATCCAAATACCAAAATAATGATACCTTGCCTTAAGAATTCTCCATGTGTAGGTTCCAATTTTATAGTAATAATAAGTTTTGCTTCTGAATTATCTGTTGCATGATTTCTGCCGCATCACCTACAAGCTCAACACAAGGCCGCTTTTTGTAATACTCATCCGTTCTTTCCTCCGGAACGTGTCCTTTCATTTTTCCAGTTTGCCCTAAAAGTTCCCTGCATATAATCGACCCATTATTGCTATTAAACTTTTCAGCCATTTCTTGAATCAGTTTATAGTGATCCGATTTCGATAGTTTATTATTCGGGTCGGTGTAGCCATATTTCATTCCTGCAACCATAAACATTCCGCTAACTGCTCCGCAAACCTCCCTTAGCCTGCCCATGCCCCCACCAAATGAGGAAGCTATCTTAAGTGCAGTCTCAAAATCAATCCCTGTCTCATCACAAAATGCAGCAAATACTGCCTGTGAGCAATTATAGCCTTGTTTAAACAGTTCAATTGCCCTGTCTTTGTATTTACCCACATTCTCACTCCTTTTGTATTTAAATTTGAATTTTTAGTCTGATTCCAAATCTCTACTTTTAAAGAAATACTCTTTTACACTTTCTCGGTCTTGGCATATTTTCCCTCTCGAAATTAAGTTTGACATATGCCCTTTATAATATATAATATGTTCATAAATGGCATATGTCAATAACTGCGTTTGAGCATTCACCCTTAAAGTATAATAAATCGGAGGAATTTACACTATGAAAATCGCATTACCCTCTCGCCAAAATAATATTGACGATCATTTTGGACATTGTGAATATTTTACAGTCTATACCGTCGATACGTTAAAAAAAGAAATACTTGATTCTGAAATTGTAAAATCGCCAGAAGGCTGTGGCTGCAAATCAAATATTGCATCAATACTTTCTGATATGGGTATTAAAGTCATGCTCGCAGGAAACATGGGTGAAGGAGCTGTTACTGACTCCGGCGACTCTTGCCATGAGCATGAACATGGCTGCCACAAATAAAAATCGGAATATATCATTTCATTTGGTATAGGTTATGAAATAAATTTTTTTCAGGAAAAAAACTGCCAACCAGAGAGTCTCACTCTCCGATTGGCAGTTTTAATATCTGTTGAGCTTTCTCCTTCTAAATCATTAAATCATTGCACATTATCAAGCCAGCCCTCTCTTAATACATATCCTCCGCGCTCCCCACCCTCAGGTCCCATTTCAATCAGGTAATCCGCCTGATTTATTAGCAGCGGATTATGCTCAATAACAATAACAGTTGCACCTTTTGAGGTTAATTCATTGATAACAAAGCCAAGCTTCCTTACATCCTCATCATGAAGTCCGGTAGCCGGTTCATCAAGAATATATAATGCATCCTTTGTCCTGTTGTCGCAAAGCTCCTTTGCAAGCTTTATCCTCTGTGCCTCGCCGCCTGACAGGGTAGCTGCACTCTGGCCCAATTTGACATATGAAAGTCCTACTTTGCAAAGCATATCCAATATATTATAAATCTTTATTTCATTTCTGAATAATTCTTTTACTTCACCAATTTCCAGCTCAAGCAAATCGGCAATGGAATATCCCATATATTGAACCTTCAGTACATGCTCCTGATATCTTTTACCGTTGCACTTACTGCAAGTGACATAAATATCCGCCATAAAGTGCATTGGTATGGCTATTTCACCTGCTCCCTTACACTCGCTGCATTGACCTTTTTCACTATTAAAGCTGAAGTGTTCTTTTGCCAGCTTCACTTTTTTGGCCTCCTTCAAGTTTGAATAAAACTCTCTGATCAGGTCAAATACTCCGGTATATGTTCCGGGGTTTGATCTTGAATTCTTTCCAATGGCCTTTTGACTGACAAAATATATGTCACTGATCCGGCTTGCCCCAATTATACAGTCATAGTCTCCGTTTGCTTCTACTCTTTTTCCAAGTTCCTTCATAACAGCAGGATAAAGAGTTTTTGATATCAAACTGCTTTTCCCCGAGCCACTGACACCAATAACACAAATGAACCTTGAAAGAGGAATTGATACATCGATACTTTTTAGATTGTTTGTTCTTGCGCCTTTTAATACAATCCTTTCCTCCGATACAACTTTATCATTTCTGATCACATAATCAGGATATTCAAAATCCGACGCTTCCCGTTTCTCTACTGCTTCAGCCCGTAATAAACGACCACCGTAATGACCTGCACCGGGACCGATTTCAACGAGATAATCCGCCATATTTATAAACTCTTTCTTGTGCTCTACGATAATCACAGTATTATTTTGTTTTTTCAAATCCTGAATGGTTTCAATCAGAAACTTGAAATCCTTTGGATGTAATCCCTTTGAAGGCTCGTCCATCACGTACAAAATATTAGAAAGCCCTGAGCCAAACTGGCTTGCTATCTTCAGTCTCTGTGCTTCTCCACCCGATAATGACGGGATGCTCCTGTCCAAACAAATATATCCAAGCCCTGTTTGCTCAAGTTTTTTTAGTCTGGCAATAATTTTAATAAATAGAGCCTTGCATTTATCCCTTTGATCATTATCCAAAGCACTATAAGTCGAATGGCACCATTTTTTTAGCACTGTGATGTTCATCTTGGTAGCCTCGGGATATCTTGTATTGCCAATCCTCACCATCCGCCCTTCCTCAAGCAACCTCTCTCCGTTACATCTGCTGCATTTTTTATTGACAATAAAACGTTCAATATAATCCATAGGTCTATTTGCACTGCTATCTGCCATAAGTCGCTGCAATATATTTACTACGCCTTCAACCGGTCTTGTTATTGTACCGTTTCTACCATTTGTATTCTCATAGCTCAGTGTTACCTCTCTGCCATTGCTTCCATAAAATATCTGCTGTTTAAATGCTTCTGAAAGCTCCTTAAAAGGCACATCAAGGTCTTCATTCAAATCTGCTGCCAGCGCCAGCACTTCACCTTTCATCCAGTTGGCATTCGGCTTTTCTCTATGCCTTCTGAGGTTACCCCACCAAACAGAAGCACCGTCTAATATGGATAATTCGGGATTGGAGACAATCATGTCAGTATCAATCTGAAGCTCCTGTCCAAGTCCTTTACATACAGGGCACATATACTCAGCATGATTATTATTGAGCACTGCAGGTGTAAGAGGGAAAAATATCGTACCGCAGCCATCACAAACATTATTCTCAGGTATCTTCCCTTGGCAATGCGGACAAACTCTCTCACCAATTGTTGCAAACAAAAGCCGCAAGTACTCTCCGATTCTCGTTACCGAAGCAACAGAGGATCTGGGATTCGACCCAAGGTTCTTCTGTTCTATGGCGATTGACGGCTGGAGACCGGTTATTCTTTTAACCATGGAGTCTTTCAGATCAGTCCCGATGGGAGAATTTGATACAACCAGGTCAATAAACTGCTTTTGACTTTCGTGATAAATGGTATCAAAGGCAAGACTTGATTTTCCACTTCCGCTGACACCTGTTATTACTGTGATTTTTCCCTTTGGAATCCTTACTGAAATATCCTTCAGGTTGTGTATGGATGCTTTTTCAACAACTATTTCATTTGTATCGGTGTAGTCATAGCTGAATATTTCATCGTTTTCAAGCTCTTCAGCAAATTCGCTTTCATCATCAGACGGGGGATGTCTTACTTCATCCGAAGCAATCGTCATTTCAGGGTTATCATGAAATACTTTAAAACCGGTCCAATGTCCCACCCATTCTGGTACGCTTATGTCACTAAAAGCTTTATCCTGATATGGCATAATCTGCAGAATCACAGAATACTGAAAAGCATCAAAGCCTAAGACCGATATGCTTTGATTATGTTTATCTACCGATTTTACTTTCACGATAGTTGATGCTAACGGATTAGGCCTGACAGGAGACCTGGTAGCGAATACCCCGGATTTTGGGGCACCTTCATAGGGCGGATTACACATTACATGACTACGGTATCGCTTGTCGTCGAACCTGTGGAACCACCATAATACTCTTATAAAGTCGCCCGGCTGTATTTTTTCAAGCAGTTTGGCAATTTCTTCTGCTGATAGAATTTCCGATTCTCGTAATTGGATTTTTTCGCAATGATTTACAAATAAATACTCACCACATGGCTTTCCTTTAAACGGTAGAGTTATTAAGGGTTCATTTTGATGGTCGTCCTTTTTTTCATAACCTTCAGGAACCTCTTCACATGGAAAATAAGGCTTAATATCTACCAAATCACCCTTGATGCCCTGAATGGAATCTGTGGTCTCAACGGTCATCTCACCGCTTTTTTCACTTATCTCTATGATTTTAACAACATAATGGCAGATTCCGCTTTCCTCTTTTGTAAAGAGAATCCCATGGCTGAAATGATCCAGTTTTATCAGGGCATCTTTCAATTCCTTTTTAATAATTATCCTTATGGGATTCCATTCACCATTCCCATTGATCTGTTCATAGCTTCCAATAGTTTGAAATTCAATATCTTTCATTCGATATTCACCCTTCTTTAAAGAGGAGTTATTGGGATGAATATCTCCACAATCCTCCTCGTATTATCATTTTCATATTCCTTCGGCGGGTAGTACTCAAAACACAATCTGTCATCAGGCATATAGCCGCTCTCCGGAAGCCATTTGGAAACCATATAGTCCCAAGCGCCTTGATACTCATCTGTATCCAACACAAACCTGCCAACAGCATATTTCCCGCCTGCAAGCTCCATACACCCAAACTCGCCCTGACCATCGAAATCACCTTCAATGGATAAGCATACACTCAAACGGAGCATTTCTTCCTTCGTTAAATCCCCATAATCATGATATACAACATACCACTTTGTTCCGGGGCCAACGAAGCCTCTTCTTTCCGCAAAGCTGTACAGTCTGGTAAAAAGCTTCATGAACAAATCTGATTTGCCTTTATAAGCACCCGTATGTCTTATGTACAGTACTTTTGAAGGATCAATTTCTTTAATTGTCAATTCTACAGGGATATTGTACTGCATTTCTTCTTTCCGCACTTTTCCATTCGTGCTAATTTCATTGATCATTTGAATCATTTCCTGATCATTGATTTTTCTGATTTCGCTTGCACTAACTCCATATCTTTCCTTTAATGCCTTCGCAAAAGACGCCTGATTGGAAAAGCCGACTGTTAGCGCAATGTCCTGTATCGTGAGCTGATATTTTTTTCTCAGAAGGAAAACTGCTTTTTCAAGACGAAGTCTCTTTATAAAGCTATAAAGGCTTTCACCCGTAATCTGCCTGAAGATTCTTTGAAAATGGAATTCAGAAAAAGACGCCACGCGTGCAAGCTGCGAAATACAGAGTTCATCGTCCAAATGGCTTTCTATATAATCTTGTACCCTGTTAATTTTAGAAATATAGACCTTCCGTGATTCATTTAATACAAAGTCCATTTTTACCTTCCTTCAAAACAAATTACAGTCTGACTAATAATAAGCTTGTAAATTCGGACTTCATGCCTCAATTATATTTATTGTTTGCTGTGTTTTGGTAGCAATAATTGAATCAGAAGCTACATTAACTATAATTATAATTAATGTTACTTAATTGAGTCAAAAAATTCTTTAAGTTTTCTTTCGACTCACTATTTCAATTATGCCACCTAATTACTTGAATTGCCCATATTACACCTCATCAAAAGCATTTAATGCGATCGGTAAGGATTTGACTGCCTTGTTCCCAAACTGCCGGAAGACCTAGTAAAGAAGTTGATATTTTCTGCGATTTTTATTGAAACGAATAAACTCCAGACAGCATTTGACCGAAATAAGGCACTCTACGTTGCAATTCCATAAAGCAAGGCTCCACACAACTGGATGTTCTCCAGTAATGAGGAGCCTTTTTTGATAAGTTCAATTAATGTCCTCTGTGTTACCTTAAAATTCTAACTTAACGCAGTTTCTTCCACTTGATTTTGCAGAATACAACGCTTTGTCAACACGCTCGAACGCCTCTTTAACATTGTCATTTTTATTTATCTCGGTTATACCGATACTGCATGTGATAGCACCAACGGTATCGAATTTTGCTTTGGATATGACTAATCTCATATTTTCAGCTATGGTCATAAGCTTAGAGGCAGTTATATCATAGCACACGGCTACAAATTCATCGCCGCCCCAACGTCCCGTTTTTATGTTATAGGATTTCAAGAAATCACAGGAAATTGTAACAAAGTGCTTTAAAGTGATATCCCCTATTGAATGACCAAATATATCATTGACCTTTTTAAAATAATCGATATCCATCATCATAATAGAAAGAGACCGTTCGTTTACTTTTTTATTTTCAATAGCGTTATAAAGCTCGGTCTCAATTCTGCCATGGTTATATACGCCTGTCAAGGAGTCTTTTGAAGCAAGTTCTTCATTTTTTTTAAGAGCAGACAGTAATTCAACAGTATTTTCGTGGATATCCTGAACAATAAATACAAATCTGAAATCATCCTTATTGTTTGTTTCGGCACGGCTGAAAATCAACTTTACCCAGATATATTTTCCTTCGAGATTTCGCATCTGACAATCAAAAGACGCAGTTCTTCCCGGTGCAAGGTTCTTTTTCAGATAATCAGGCTCTGTGTGCTCAAGAAAGAGTGGCTGGTCCTCAGACCAAATCATATTTACGATCATCATACGCCAGTCGGTGTATTTTAATTCAGCTACTTTCATAGGTTCATCAGAAATTTCTGTAACAGTAATGCTGCTTGTTGTGTTCTTGATTAGATCAACATACATGGAGAAGAGGTATGTATTCTGAATACTATTCATTTTTTCATTGGT
>CAYWXN010000072.1:0-8253 GCA_964462075.1 uncultured Ruminiclostridium sp.
GATTCAATGAGTATGTTTATTTCATCATTAGTCCTCATATCAATACGGTCAGTATCAAATTGCCCCTTAGCCACCTTTTGAAGCCTTAATGCTAGATGACGAATTGGAGTAGATATACCCATTGAGAATTTAAAAGCAAAAAAGATACATGCCAGCAACAATATTCCGGTAATTACGTAAACCAACCTCTCTTGCTTTATAATTTCATCTGAAAAGCCTTCATAATATTCAATAATCGGGCTCAATTGATTCAATAAGATCTCCTTTGCTTCATCGTTGATGTCGCCCTTAAGCATTCTAAGATCTGCAATCGATTTGTCTATATAGACCTGTTGCATTTTCATATTATAATCACTGAATATTGCTCTACTTTTTTCGTCATAAGTATATATCATGTTTTGCAAATCAGAAAGCATATAATAATCTTCACCCCCGTTTGCATCCTTGACTTTTCCTGTAAGGTTAAGGAGTGTTTCAAGATTTGTTTCATAAGAGCTTAAGTACTTTTGTGTTCCACTATGAGCGTAGTCATAAACATTTTGATAAATACTGTCGACTTTCATTGTTATTGAATAAATATCTGTAAGGCTTTTTAGCATCCGAAAAACATTACCGAAGAAATATTTGAAACTGAAGGAAATGTAAGCATTAAGAAAAGCCATAGAAAAAATTATTATTAAGAAATATGTAATGATTTTTCGCATAAGAGTACTTTTCTTAGGCTTTTCTTGCATTATTATACCCCCGTTGTTGCGGTAATTCTAAATTGTTTTGGACTCTTGCCAGTTTCTTTTTTGAAAACCCTGCAGAAATAATTGGAATCCTCATATCCGGCAAGCTTGCTAATTTCCTTAATGTTTCTGTTTCCTTTGCTTAGAAGCTCCTCAGCATACTTCAAACGTTTTTTGGTGATAAAATCAATAAATGTAGACCCGTATTGTTCCTTGAAAACCTTGCTCAGATACTGGGGAGTCAATCCCACCTCCATAGCCACCAAATCGAGGGTTATATTCTTATTGAAGTTCCTGTTTATATAATCAATAATTCTATTCATTACATCGCTTTTTTTCGAATAATTATTCTCCACCTTCTCTATAAGTTCATATGTATTGTATGTTCCCCAAACTTTTACTTCCTCTGGAGTGGTTAGTGTGTATAATTCTGAAAATTTGCATGGGTATTCACATAAGGTCAATTTTGATATAGCTCTTTTCAACATGGTTATATATTCGAATACATATTCCTTTACTTTTTCCGGTTTATTGTTTGCGTAAAGTATCGCGTTTAATAGCTCAGCGGAATATTTTTTTGCATCAGCGATATTGCCTGCTTTCAGTTGTTCTATTAGCTTATCCTCCAGATCAGTCGGATAATGCCTCGGCTGAACATCAGCATCATTTGAATCAAGCTGATTGAAATGTATGGTTTTATTATCTTTTGAAGCGTTTCTTAAAGCCGCAACAGCTTCACAATACGATTTGCAAAAACTCTCTATCCCAAAATAAACCCCGCCAATTCCTACTGTTGCATTAATATCGCCAATGATTTCAAGCTTTCTGTTTATTTCCTGACCAATAATTAAAGCTTCTCTTACTATCTCATCAACCGAATGCTTAATATCTACAGGTATGAAAACAACAATGGAATTACCCTGAATCTTACCAAAAAAGCACTTTTTCATAAGAGGGAGATGCCGCTTAAGTATGCTCATTGTCTTTTCCTTGACTATTCTGCTTCTCAGGTAATCGTTTATTCCGTTAAGATCATATTGCTCTGTGGAAACCAGAAGAAAATAGCCTGCCTTAATATCCTCCTGCAGAAAATCTATATAGCTCTGTGTTTTTTCTTTATCAAAGATCCCTGTAATAAATGAGGTTACCAATTCATCCTCAATAAAAGGCTTTACTACATTTATTTTTGACTCAACGATGCCCATGAAATCAGTATGTGCCGCTTTTTCAACAATATGATTTATGACTTTATTTATTTTTTCAACCACTTCGGATTCTTTTATAGGTTTAAGAATATAACCCAAGACACCAATATCAAGAGCATTTTTTATGTAATCAAAGCTGTCGTATGCAGTGAGTATTAGTATGTTTGCATCGGGATACTCATTTATTATTTGTGCGGAGGTATCTATACCGTTTAAAACCGGCATTTTTATATCCATCATTATAATATCGGGCTTTAATTTCGAGTTTAGCTCTAATGCCTGTCTTCCGTTCTCAGCTTCGCCTACAATTTCGATATTGCTGAATTTTTTCTGTAGAAGAATGCGCAGAGCATATCTTGAAAGATATTCATCATCCACAATTAATAATCTATACAATGCTTCTCCCATCCTTCGCTAATACAATACTAAAATCCTCAAAAATGCTGTCAGAATGAAATGATATTCTTAGATATGTATTGCTTTCATTAATTATCTCAAAAACTATTTTTATAGTATTTTCATATTTAGCAAGTGCATTATTTAATAAATTATCAAAAGATCCAATTATTTCAAGATGTTTAACTATAATATTGTCATAGTTTTCTTCCGGATATTTCACATTGAAGCGGTTGCCGTAACGCATAATTTGTATATCAATATAGTTTTTCAAACCATTCATTTCTTCGGCTAAAGATACAGAACCCACTGATTTTGTTAAATATCGAAATAACTCATTGAAACTTAAAAGCATAGTATGAGTTTTTTGCGCATCCTCAAGATATGCCATTTGACTGGCGTTTAAAATAAAATCGTGAGTAAATTGGTTAAAGTTCCCATGCTTCATAGGGCACCCCTCAATCAAATAATTTGATTATGCAGGGTTCTTATGTCGTATATATGCTCTTATTTTACCATATTACAAAAGCCATTTAATTACCCAATAAATTTAAGTACTTCATTGGCAGTTTGTTCATCGCACACTAAAGTACTGACAATACCTGTTCTAAGCGCACCAACTATTGAAACGGCCTTTTCGTTGCCAGAAGCCATACAGATAACTTTTTTAGCTCTTCTTAAACATTCAATTGGTATCGCTATAAGACGATCATAGGATTCATCTTTTACAAACTCACCGTTTATACCGAAGTACCTTGCACACATATCACCAACTGCTAAATTGTTTTTTTCCTTATTAAATATCTCAAATTCACCGGTATATGTTTCGCGGTCCTTTGCATCTTTTTTGGGAAGGGTTCCGACACTGCATACTACCGCATCGAGACTTTCCCATTTTTCCCTTACCAGAGTCATGGACGAGCTGTTCATATAAAGTTCCTTTTCATCAATAGATGCAGTGAGTGCCGGGGCATGAATAAAGTAAGGTGTGCCGTATAATTTCTCTGCAAATAACCGAACCATCTCATTAAGCTGGAAGTATCCTGCGGTCTGGTTGCTCCCACCTATCATTGGAACAATACTAAATTCTGCTTTTTTCTCATTTGCCTTATATGAATCCACAAACTGGTAGCAGGTCCGACCCCAAGCCAGTCCAACAGTACCACCGTCTACCTCGTTATTAAAAACTTCAACCGCTCTTTGTACTACCAGCTTTCTTAGAGTGTCTGCATCCTGAACAGCGGTTGGTATGATAACACAATTTCCAAGATTGAATTTTCTTAAAAATGTATCAGCAAGTTCCTTATTATTATTCAATGGATCTCTCACTATTATTTGTATAATACCGGCTTCTTTAGCCTCTGTTAGAATCATTGAAATAAGAGAGCGTGAAATAGACAGGCTTCCAGCTATTTCTTCCTGCTTCATACCGTCATTATAGTACATTTGGGCAACCTTAACCATTAATGAAACGTCAAATTTTGCGCTCAAGATACCACCTGCTTTGCCGATTATTAATTAATCATAAAACAATTTAAACATATTATATGACATGCGTCAATCAATTGTCTTTCGTAGATTTCCAAAACTCAGTCAGTACTGCAATGGCCTTTTGGTAAGCTTCAAATTTACGTGCATATACCATTTTCTTTGACAGATCGGGTTTCTGGGCATAATCAAGTTTAACCATCGATTTTACAGCTTTTTCGTATGATTCAAAGCTTTCTGATGCTACACCTGCGCAAATTGCCGAACCTAAGCTACCCATTTCTGTCCCCTTTACTATTTCCATCTCTATTCCCGTTACATCGGCAAACATCTGAACCCATGCTCCGGAACGTGATGCTCCTCCTGAAATACGAATGGATTTTGGTGGTTTTCTGTATTTAAGCAATTTGTTGATATGGTAATAGTGGCTAAATACTACACCTTCATATACCGCTCTCAAAATATGTGCTTTGGTATGCCATCCATTAAGACCAATAAAGCATGATTTTGCATTTGCGTCAGCATTAGTTCCGAAAAGGAAAGGCAAAAAAAGTATATCTGAATCTTCAGGCCGGGTTTCTTCAATCATATTATTGCACAATTCATAAACAGAAATACCCTTCCGTTTGGACTCAAGCTTTTCTTCTCCAAAGAATCTATCCAAAACCCACTCCAGATTGCCGGCAGAGGTAGCACTTGCTTCAGTGTTAAGCCAGAAGCCTTCATCACAATAGAACGAGCTTAAAAACAAATCATCGGCAATAACAGGCTTTCTTGATATGTATTGATTAATGCTCCAGGTCCCGGCAACTATACACAGCATCTCCTCTTCAATAATACCGGTTGCAATTGCACATGAATGCATATCACACATTCCGCCGGCAACGGGGGTACCCTCAATAAGGCCGGTTAGACAAGCAACTTCCTTGGTTATATACCCGCAAATATCCGAAGACTTTTTAATGGGTGGTAGTTTGTTTATAATTTCCTCCAGGCCGTATTCCCGCAAAAGATCTGTGTCATAATGCCCCGCAGCAGTATCAATTAGGTTTGCAACCGAAATATCTGTAAACTCGGTGCAAATTTCTCCTGTAAGGCAAGCCCGTATATAATCCTTGCACAATAGAATCCATTTAGTTTTTTCAAGTACTGCGGGATTATTTTGTTTGAACCATGCAAGCAAAGCAGGGGGCTGTCCGGGGTAAATGGCCTGCAGCGTCTTTTGGCGTACACGCTCTGAGGTTTTGTCCTCATACCATTTTGCAACGATATCGGCGGACCTTGTATCTGTTGATATTATACCGTTATATACAAGCTTCCCGTTATCATCAGCAAGATACATGCCGTTTCCATGGCCCGTTACCGCAACCCCTGCAATATCATGTGCATCTATACCTGATTTTAAAATTACATCCCTTATTACATCAATATTTGCCTTCCAAAGTTCATCCGGATCTCGCTCTGTAAAACCGGGAAAGGGCATGAGAAGCCTGGTTTTTATTCCCGAAACTGCAAGCTCCCTGCCCTTTAGATCGTAAATTGCGGCTTTTGTCACCGTTCCGCCATTATCAATCCCCAATAAATACTTCACTGTAATACCTCTCAGAATGATTTCTTAAGTACATCTATAATATCATTTTTAGAAGCCATTTTCGGATCATTACCAAGTCCGCCGGCCATATACTTGATCGTACCGTTGGCTATCTCTTCAAAATCTGATTCCTTAACACCCTGTTTGCTTAGGGGTATATTCATACCTATATCATTAATAAGTTTTTCAACTTCAATGACAGCAGCCTCAAGTTTGCATCCATCCTCGGACTCTTCACAGCAGCATTCATCCCTTAAAAACATTCCTATGTTTTTATATTTTTCGGGACTGGAATTCATACTGAATCTCATAGAAGGAGGTGTCATGGCTGCAAGCGATTCTCCATGCACAGTTTCACAAACACCACCAACAGCGTGAGATATTGAATGGCATAAGGTTATCCCTGCGACTCCTATAGAGAATCCAGATAAGGTATCTGCATATGCAAGGGCAGTACGTGCTTCAAGATCTTTGCCATTTTCTACGACTCTTCTCAAATATCTGCCAACTAATCTTATAGATTCCTCGCACATTTTATCGGTTATAGGAGTTGAATTTGTACTTGTATATGCTTCTATAGCGTGGGCAAGAACATCAAAGCCGGTTGCTGCAGTAATCTTTGAAGGTACTGAAAGCATTAGCTCCGGATCCACAATCGCTACTCTCGGGAATGTAAAATCCGAACCTAGTCCGGGCTTTTCCTTAGTCTCTGGGTTGGTAATTACTGCATAAGGGGTTATATGACTACCCGTACCCGAGGTGGTTGTTATAGCAATAATAGGAAGTGTTTTACTTGTTGCTGTCAAATCGCCGGGATCTCCACTTGGACAATAATCCCAAATAGGTGCATTATGACCTATAGCAATGGCTATACCTTTAGCAGCATCTATTGCGCTTCCTCCTCCTAAACCAATGAGAACATCACAGCCAAATTCTTTACCGAATTGTGCGCCTGCATCAACTTGATTTGTAAAAGGATTTGGACTAACATCACCAAAGTGTGCAGATTCCACTCCGCTTTTTTCTAATATTTTCATGATTCTGTCTACCAGTCCGATTTCCTTAAAAAATGGGCCGGTTGTTACAATAAGAGCCTTTTTGCCATACTGGCTGACATAGGTTCCTGTCTCTTCAAGTCTTCCGGCTCCGAATATTACCTTAACAGGAACAAAATAATTAAAATTTTTAAACATATAAAGGCCTCCTTCTTAGTTTAATTATAATTAACTTAATAGCTTTTATCTCATTAACATACCGCCAGTAACATCTACAGTTGCACCGGTTATGTAGTCTGCCTTATTAGAAGCAAGAAAAGCTACTGTATAAGCAACCTCTATAGGGTCGGATATCCTGCGTAGCGGTATCCTTTCTATGTAATCTGCTTCTCTTTCGGCAAGCTCTTTTTTATTCATTGGCGTTCTCATCATTCCGGGCGCAACGGCATTTACATTTATTCCATATTTAGCTACTTCTCTTGCCAGCGAAACTGTAAATGTAACAAGCCCGCCTTTAGCAGCAGCATAATGTGCATGGCCTGATGTTGAACCATGGAATGCAGCCTGAGAAACAATATTGATGATTTTACCCGTACTTTTTCTTTCAATAAGATGCTTAACCATTCGCTTGCTGAACATGAAAGGTCCGGTAAGGTTTATTCTTACTATTTTTTCCCATTCCTCGTCACTCATATTCTCGACATATTGAGTAGGCCATACCCCGGCATTGTTAACAAGAATATCTACTTTCCCGTAGATATCTATACAACGTGCAATTATATTATCGATATCCGAGGCATTTGTTATATCCCCATACAGAGGAATACAATTGGCATTATATTTTTCGTTAAGGCTATCTACGAACTTAAAAACATTCGACTGATCCACGATGTAATTTACAACAACCGTAGCACCTTCCTGTGCAAACAGTTCGCTGATTGCAGCACCTAAACCGCTGCCTCCGCCTGTAACAATTGCAATTTTACCTTTTAAATCTAAATCCACGAATTTATGCCCCCTTTTAGCCAACTTCAACTAATCAATTTTACATCCTAGCTTCTTCAAACAGCTGCAAACAAGCTCAAAAAGAGTTTTTGCATCGGGTTTCTGTCCCTTTGCGTTAAATTCCTTCATGACCGCTGCAACTGTATTTTTTAGAAAAACTAATCTTTCATTGGAGACCGGCTCACCGAAGGAGATATGTATGTTATGCTCAGATGCCCATTCTCTTGCCGATGGGGTTACGATAGACCCTACCGGAAAGACAGCAGTGTCATTATCATTATAACGTTTTATTTCTGTCTGTGAAACAACATTACTCATGGAATCACTCCTTACCTAAAGAAAAATAAGCTCAACTCCAAGCTCCTTGGCCGTATCCTTCGCCAGAGGCGTTGTTATGGATCCCTTTTTCAGGTAAAGAGCCTTCTTTTCTTTCCAAGCCTGGCGCACACTCTCTTCTGTAACAAGTGATAAAGCTATAATATCACTTCTCACCGAAGGTTTACTTTGCATATTACTCTGCATATTAATAAGAAATGCTTCTTCACCATTTTCTACCCCAGAGGCATTTGCTTCATCAACATCCAGATGTAATTCCAATACAAAATCTTCCCTTACCCTTACAAGAACCTGATCGAAAGTAATACCTCTATTTGTGCCGGCTTTAACCTGAACAATTTCCCCGTCCAATAAACCATAAGCAGCTGCATCAGTCGGCGACATATGCACATGCCTTTGGGAGATGATTAAGCCTTCATCAATATGCACCGAGCCACATGGTCCAATAATGGTAATAGCTCCGGAACCCTTAAGATCTCCCGAATCCCTTACAGGCGGATTAACTC
>CAYWXN010000073.1:0-8148 GCA_964462075.1 uncultured Ruminiclostridium sp.
ATGTTTCTTGGTTATGGTATGCTTTTGGTGGTTCCCATGATGGGACTCACAATGAACTGGAATATCCTTTTTATTCTTATTTTAATGGAGAGAATAGGAAAGGCACTCCGAAATCCGGCAAAAGATACAATTCTATCTGAGGTCGCAGAAAGTCAGGTTGGTGTTGGATTTGCTTTTGGACTGCAGGAAGCTCTGGACCAAATTGGTGCATTTATTGGACCTCTCATTTTTACAGCAGTCTTTTATTTCACAGGAAAAAGCAATATAGTACAGTACCAGTTTGGCTATAAAGTGCTGTTTATTCCATATGTTATGCTTATGCTATTTCTGACGTTTGCATACAGGAGTATAAAAAGCAATAAACTTATAACTGACGTCGTAAAAAAAGATTACCAGTCAGAGAATCTTAAGCCAATCTTCTGGTATTATACGATGTTTACTTTCTTTTGCACACTTGGTTTTGTTAATTTTAGCATAATAGGCTATCATTTGAAGGCAAAAAGTTTGATGACAGATGGAAATATAACATTGGTATATTCGGTTGCAATGATTGTAGATGCTGTTGCAGCATTACTTGTAGGAAAGTATTATGACCGAATTAAAAACAAAACCAGGAAAAAAACCGGAGGAATATTGGTTTTAATGGGCATACCGTTAATTACATTGTTATTGCCAATATTAACTTTGAGTAATTCAATTGCCCTAATCGTTATAGGCATACTAATATTTGGTATTGTTATGGGAACACACGAAACAATAATGCGCTCTGCTATTGCCGACATTACTCCATTTCGCAAACGTGGCACGAGCTATGGTGTATTTAATACCAGTTATGGTTTAGCTCTTCTTGGCGGTTCGGCCATGATGGGAATGCTTTACGATATGAATAAAACGGGCATTATTATTGTTTTCACCGTTGTTGCAGAATTGATAGCTACTATATTTTATTTTAAAATGAACAAATTAATCAAGGAATATGCATAAGTGAAATAAAAATTAATGAGGGCAAGTGATGAATCTTAAGGAAAAAGCAAGGACTATAAAAACTTATATTCCTGCTCTTTTTATAGCAATGAAAAGAAAGGATACGCCGGTTATTGCAAAGATTTTTGCAGGAATTACTGTAGGCTATGCATTATCACCGATTGATTTAGTGCCTGACTTTATACCGGTGCTAGGTTATTTAGATGATTTAATAATACTTCCTTTACTGGCAGCTTTGACAATAAAGTTAATTCCGGTTGAAATAATGCAGGAATGTAAAGCTGAATCAGAAGATATGTGGAATAATGGTAAACCTAAAAAGTGGTACTATGCAATACCAATTATAGTCCTATGGATAATAGTAATTGTGTGGATTGTTTCAAAATTTATATTTTAAGAACTATGTTAATATAAATATTGAAGTGGTAATTATGATATAACATTCATATTGAAATTGAAAGGAGTCATTACTATGGCAGGAAAATTTGAAATTTATAAGGACAAAGCAGGAGAATTTCGTTTTAGACTAAAGGCATCTAATGGCCAAACAATTGCAACCGGTGAAGCATATACAACAAAGGCAGCTTGCTTAAATGGTATTGAATCAGTCAAAAAGAATGCTCCGGATGCAGCTATTGTAGAAATTGAATAAGATTTAAGGTACTGACTAAAAAAGGGCAGATTTAATATCTGCCTTTTTTTTTGTCGGAAATGTACTTTTAATTGGGAAACAGACTATATATAGCAATAGGAATTAATTATCAGACGTGAGACATGAACAGATTTCTTATTGTTATATTGACATTATCAATTTTTCCTTTTAAAATTTCTTCATTTCCGGTAGAAAATAATCAAAAAAAAGTTGAGATTAGAGCTTCGCAAATTTCGTCGGAAGAACCCTTAGTTTTAATTGATTTAACATCTGTCAGCACAAAAGAAGCATATGTGAAAGAGCAGCCCGAAATTGAAACTATTACTCTATCTTTTACAGGCGATTGCACCATTGGCAGTGATGAAAGTTACATAGGCTATACTTTTGATAAAGTGTACAGGGATGTAAATGAGGCGGCCTACTTTTTTCAAGGGGTAAACAGCGTTCTTAATAATGATGATTATACATTTATCAACCTTGAAGGGGTTTTCACAAACGAAACTAAGAAGGCAAAAAAAGAATTTCGTTACAAAGGGCCTCCGAAATATTGCGAGATTTTGAAAAAAGGCAGCATAGAGGGTGTTACACTGGCAAATAATCATACTCTGGACTACTTACAAAGTGGTTATGACGAAACTGTAAAAACATTAAATGAATGGGGCATCGATTTTACAAATGAAGATACATATCTCATTAAAGAAATAAAAGGTACTAAAATAGGCTTTTTAGGATATAAAGGTTGGGCTAATGAAAAGAAATCCAATGAACTGTTGGTAAAGCATGTAAAAGAAATGCGAGAACAGGGGGTTACCTTTATTATTGCAAATTACCATTGGGGTGATATGTATAGTTACAAACCCAATACACAACAAAAGAATATGGCCCGTTTCGCCATTAATAACGGGGTGGACTTAGTTATAGGGCATCATCCTCATGTGCTTCAGGGCATAGAGAATTATAAGGGGAAAAATATTGTTTACAGTATGGGGAATTTTTGTTATGGAGGGAAAATGAACCCTAAGGATAAGGATACCATCATATTTCAGCAATTGATTACTTTTGATGTAACAAAGAATGAAATTATCGGAACCGAATGCAGGATTATACCTGCAAGTATATCGTCACGCACAGACATAAACAATTTTCAGCCCATTATTGCTGTGGGAGATGAGGCAGAACGTATTTTAAAGAGATATGAAAATTTAAGTAAAGAAATAGACTGATTATTTATTCTCATAATAAAATGTTACTTGCTCGGCTATGCTCCTAATAAAAGAGTTACCAGCTTTTTCGGTAGTATCCTGAGTAAAGACAACAAGAATAAACGGAGTCCTGGCATAAACAATTCCCGCATCATTGTATATACCCCGACCGGAATTAGTTCCCGTTTTATGGGCAACCCGGTATTTTGAAGAAATACGGTTGACTCCTACAGGAATGCGGGAGTTATATACATTCTTCAATAAGGCATCATTAAGCTCTTTCATGTAAAAATCGGAATCCTTGTTTATAAATATATTATAGAGTATTAATGCTGTATCCATAGGAGTTAAACGGGCACAACGCTTAGTAGTACCATATTTACTCATGTTGTTCTTTTTGCTGTAACCGATAGCTCCCGCCATTTCTCCATAAAGGCGGCTGTTTTTTATACCCAGACGTTTTAAAACGGTATTGCTAAGTGTATTGTTCACGATCCTTAAACATGCGTTTGAGTAATTATTATCACTGTAGCTTATCATTGACTTTATCATAGGCATGAGCTCGAATTTTCTTCCTGTTACTTTATCGTGCCATTTCTTTTCCGCGTCCAGCTCTCCGTTACGCATCATGTCACAGAATATATAGCCCTGGAATAGCTTTACAACCGAAGCACTGTTAAAGTATCCCTCAGGAACGTTGTTAGTTTCATCGATGCCGGTTAAGCTTTCGTTCACGCCATAAGAATAATTTGTTAGAAGATCAATTATGAATAATCCGTATGTACCGGATACACCGGACACCTTTTCGGCCTTGCTAACAATATCGGTCATATCATATCGAAAATTCTGGGCTTCGGGGCTATCGACACTGTTTGGCGGAAGAATGTCAACTAAGGGACCCAACGATGCGGAGGGATTCAGTGTGATAGAATTCGGAACCGGAGCCGGAGGTAAAGGCGTAGTGATAGGTGACGGTGCATGTGTAGATGAGGGAATAGATGTAGGCATAGTTGCAGATGACGGTGCAGGTGCAGAGGAGGGAGTAGATATAGGCGTAGTTGCAGATGACGGTATAGGCGAAGCTGTAGCTGTAGGTGAAGACGAAGGAGTAAGTTCAGGGTACAAACCGTGGGTTGAGGAAGTTTCAGACATAGGCCCGGGTGTAGATGCCAATTCAGATGTCACTGCATTAGTGCAAGCGGAGCTGATAGCTTGTTCATATAAATGATCCCTATTGCTTAATCCGCTTGATTTTATAATGGTCAGAAAAAAGAACATTGCAGCAATAAGGATGCGCCTTTTCATATTATCCCCGCTTTCATAACAATATATTAGAAAGAGGGGCCTAACATTAACAAAATATTAATTCCATAAAAATAGTGAAAACTTTAATGGCAGGGTAATCGAATTTGGTACAAAAAATGAACCGCTTCTAAGAAACGGTCTTACGTGTCATACATGAAAATATTTTTATTCATCAGGGTACCTAATGTATAATAACTTATTCCAGCAGTTTTTTTACTTCATCAAGGCCGGGCATTGCAGGTATAGCGCCTCTTTTCCCCACACAGATAGTAGCTGCCGCATTACCAAATCGTGCAAAGTCAACGACATTTTCCAATTTTAGCCCGGAAGGCTCCAAACCACTTTCTATGAGGCAATATAGAAATGCTCCCCAAAAAGAATCACCGGCCCCTGTGGTATCAACTACTTTCATTTCAAAAGTTGGAACCATGGCCATGCCATCCTTTGTACAAACGAGGGCGCCATTTTTACCTAAAGTGACAGCAACACAAGAAATTCCCATCCTGATCAATTCAGCGGCTGCATCTTCAGGACGTTGCATACCCGTGAGGAGCTCAGTTTCTTCATCAGAGATTTTTATAATATCAACTTGGGAAAGGAAGGACCTCATTTGATTAATTGCTTGTTCGCGGCTTTTCCATAATGATGGACGGTAATTTGGGTCATATGAGATAATCGCCCCGGCTTTTTTAGCTTCAGCAATAGCATATAAAGTAGTACTTCTTGACGGTTCATCAGTCATAGACAAAGACCCGATATGAAATATCGTTGTGTTTTGAAGGATTTGTTTGTTTACCTCAGGTATCGAAAGCTGTGTATCTGCGCCGGGTTTCCTCGCAAAGCTAAAAGTGCGTTCACCGTTTTTTGATAAAGATACAAATGCAAGTGTGGTGAAAACATCTTTTCCTATTACCATTCCGCTTGTGTCAACTCCGGCTTTTTCAAGAGTGTCACGTAAAAATACACCATGCATGTCGTCGCCGACTTTCCCAATAAAGGAAGTTTTTTTTCCGAGTTTGGCCGCTGCACAGACAACATTTGCAACCGCACCACCGGGGTTTTGTTCAAAAAGACGCATGCCGGCTTCAGAATTTCCGCTTTCGGTGAAATCAATCAGAATTTCGCCCAGTGTGGCTATATCAAATTTCTCGGTCATTTAAATTCATTCCTTTGCTTTTGGATATTCGTTACAGAGCAGGTACAGCGGAGCTTCGTCCTCCTCGATAGTGGGGAATCGCCCTTGTTCTACATAGAAACGATTGTCTGTGTTATCGTCATTGACCATAGAAACCTCGCCTATCAGAACCGGACCATATCCTTCCTCAGCCCAGAAGAAATGATATTGTTTTTTGGGAAGAGTAATACTCATGCCCGGTGTAAGTCGGATAATAGTAGCGGCAGGAACTGTGCTGCAGCAGCCATCAAGATTGACTGTTACAGGTGTGTCCAGAAGGTCTCCATTATTGTCCGAGTTCCAGACCTGAATCATTAGGTTGCCGCCTCCCCGGTTAATAATATCCTCCATCTTATACCAGTGAAAATGATTAGGGCAGATCTGATTCTCTTTAGAGATCAGTATTTTTTCCGCATAGGGTTTTAGATACTTCTTGTTATGCTGATTTCCGTTTCTCAAAGTGAACAGTACGAGCCCAATTTCATCAAATCTGCCATGTCCGTAATCGGTGATGTCCCAGCCCAGCATATTGTCACGAATCTCATCATAAGCATGCCCGGCATTCTCCCATTGTGAAGGAGTCCAGAATGCAAAAGGAGGAAGATTAAAGCCCATTGTCCGAATAAAAGATTCCGTTTCCCGTATAATATTATTGATTTCAGAACGCTTCATAGCAAATATCCTCCTGTATATGGCTTTTATAAACAATAACATATCACATTATATTTAATATAGAAAGACTTTACTGTTCAAAATACGAAAATCTGCAAGTTGTTGTGAACGCTCTGTCGTTAGAGAATATTCCGAAATCTCATAATAATATAAACCTTTAATTGACAGGGTAAACAAATTTGGTACAATAAATGAGTGTAGAGATAATAAACAGCGGAGGGACAAAAATGAGAGAATACTATGAAATTAAAATTGCGGGATTGACAAGGCAGCTTCCTCTTTGCCCTATCAATAAAGACTTGTATATTGGAGCATTCATATTGTTTGGTGATGTTGAACTTACTGTTGCCTGTGCAAAAGAATTACTCAAAAAGGCTCCGGAGTATGATGTTATGATTACAGCAGAGAGTAAGGGTATCCCACTGGTTTATGAAATGACTAAGCAAGCCGGATTGAACAAATATCTTTTGGCAAGAAAATCAGCCAAGCTTTATATGAGAGATGTTGTCAATGTTGAGGTGCAATCTATAACAACCGAAAAACGACAAACGCTTTTTATTGACAAAGATGATGCCGAATATATGAATGGGAAAAGGGTTCTTATTGTAGACGATGTAATAAGTACCGGTGAGTCGGTAAAGGCTGTTGAAAAGCTTGTAGAGGAATCGGGGGGCATAGTCGCTGGGCGAATGACCATTTTAGCAGAAGGTGACGCAAATAAAAGAGATGATATAATCTTCCTGGAGCATCTGCCATTGTTCGATAATAATGGAAATGCAATATAAATTAAACAACACTTTAGCCGCTTTAAATAGCGGCTTTTCTATTGGATATTCATTAAAAAATCTCAGGGAGCACTTAATTAATAAACATTTCAGCCTTTTCTTTTTCAGTAAGAGTTCTGCCGTTTAGCTGCCTATTTGCTTCATCAAGCAGCATTTGTGTTGTATAGTATGATACGTATTCAGTCAAGACGTTTGAATCAGACTCCGCCTTCATTAAGCTTTCAACATCAATAGTAATCTTTGTGTCAAGTATTGTGACTTGATTATTCCAACAAAACAAATAATATGATAACATAAACGTAATTGATAGATTAAATATACATGCAAAGGACAATGTGATATGACATTAGGAGAATTACTTAATTATGAAGAAATCACTATTCAATGTCACGACAACCCAGATGCGGATACAATCGCCTCAGGGTTTGCTCTTTATACTTTTCTTAAAGAAAGAGGAAAGCAAGTTAGACTGATATACAGCGGCAGGGCTAAGATGACAAAATCTAATCTGGTAATCTTGGTAAAGGAATTATCCATACCACTTGAATATGTAGATAATATTAAAGTTTCCGGGTTACTGATAACTGTAGATTGCCAATATGGTGCTGGTAATGTAAAGAGGTTTGAAGCTGATGATGTTGCAATTATAGACCATCACCGGCAGGAGATTACTGATGTTCCTCTAAGCGAAATAAGATTTTATTTAGGGAGCTGCTCAACACTGATATGGCATATGTTGGAGGAAGAAGGCTTCAAAGTTAATGAACACCCTAATGTCGCCACTGCTCTCTATTACGGATTGCTCATAGACTCCAATGGCTTTACAGAGCTGCATCATCCCTCCGACAGGGATATGAAAGACACTTTAATTCATGATTCCGATCTTATTCGGAGACTTAAAAATTCTAATTTAACCATGCATGAGCTGGAGATAGCGGGGATAGCTCTGCTAAGAAGTTCATATAATTCAGTCAATAGGTTTTCTATTATAAAAACCCAGCCATGTGACCCTAACATACTCGGATTTATAAGCGATTTAGCTATTCAAGTTGATTCTATTGATGTAAGCGTTGTATATCATGAAGTAGAAACAGGAATAAAATATTCTGTGCGTAGCTGTGTTAAGGAAATTATGGCCTCTGAGCTAGCCGAATATATTGCTGAAGGAATCGGTTCGGGGGGAGGACATAATGACAAGGGGGGCGGATTCATAAACAAGAGTGAGTTTATCCGTCGATATCCTGCTATTAATGCTGACGAATATTTACTAACTCAACTGACAAAGTATTTCGACAGCTTCACAGTTATTGATTGTGCATTAGACAAGCCTGACATAACTACTATGGAAATATATAAGAAACGTCCTTTATTGCA
>CAYWXN010000074.1:0-8009 GCA_964462075.1 uncultured Ruminiclostridium sp.
TAATTATATTAATCAGAAATATTAGCTTTTAAAAATCAGTATAAATGTGTCAGCACAAGAGATATACCACTAAAAACGAAATAATCTACCTCTGCTGATATAATAGTATTATAGTAAAGTTGAGGCGAGGTGTTTTCCATGGCAGAAAACATAAATCAGGGCGGTCGAGAGGATGTAAAATGAACGGATTTAAGACTTTAAACCCCCACAGACTTTCTATTGCCGGATTTTCATTTCTATTTGCCTATATTCTGTCCTTTCAATTTGAGGGACAGGTGCTATATAGCCTGCTGGTTCTGTATGGAGTAGATTTCCAACGTTACATACTGGCGGCTATTATTGCACATTTTATAGGGCTTTTCACCTGTGGTCTGTTTGCCAGGTCTCAATTGACCGCCAAAAGCATAATGCTTGGTAGTATGGGCTTATGCTTAGTTGCCACTGCCCCCTTCTTTTTTGCCCCTTCCACTTTATGGGTCGGAGGCTTGATTATCGGTGGATACGCCAGCGGCTGCGCGGTGGCAGCATGGGGATATTTTCTAAAGGCTTTTACGCCCAAGAACAGGCGCATTAAATCCTGCGCCGGCGTTTTGATTTATTCAAATATGCTGATGATTGCAGTTAACGTAGTTGCTATTAACCTGTCACCGTTAATTGGACTTGGACTCTCTATGGTTTGCCTTGTAATCGGCATGGCTTTTATTTTGTTGATTCCGGTGGAAACAGAGAATAAACAGGACAAGATATTAAAAAATAAGCCCCATGACGGCATTAAGAATCCGTTATTATTACTGTGTCTTTTCGTCTTCATCATCACAATTAATTCCGGTCTGATGTATCAGGTCATCAACCCCGCTTTTGAACATCTGACAGGGCTGGTAAGCTGGTATTGGGCCGTGCCTTATATCGTGGCACTCGCTATTATACGAAACCTACCTATGAAAGCTAAGCGTTCCAGGATTTTGTATATCGGAATGGCAATGATTATAGGGGCGTTCATCAGCTTTATGCTGCTGGGGCGAAGCACTTGTGATTATCTAATTGTGGATACGCTAATGCTCGGCGCTTGTGGTATTTTTGATTTGTTTTGGTGGAGCATCCTCGGAGAAATGCTGGATTACACCGATAACCCGGCGCAAACCTTTGACATTGGACTTTCGGCCAATGTGTTCGGAGTCCTCTGTGGAGGCGTTCTGGGAATGATCGTGACATCCACGGGGCTTCCCGGTGCGGAAGTCGCTGTCATTGCTCTCACAGTGGTTTGCGTTACCCTGGTTATGCTGCCGCCCCTTAACAACCAGCTTGTTCTGCTGCTGAAAAACCACGCCTACCTTGCCGCCTATGATAATATGAGCCAGTTACAACAAACTGACATTGTCCGTCAGATTAAAACTCTCGATCCGCTGACTTTCCGGGAACAGGAAGTATTGCAGCTAATCCTTTCCGGTAAATCCAACCGGGGAATTGCCGGGACTTTGTTTATCAGTGAGAATACTGTAAAAACTCATACAAGGAACATTTTTTCAAAATATGATGTGGGCAGTCGAGCAGAGCTCATCAGCACCCTTCTAAAGAACCAAACAAAAGAATAATATATAAAACCGCAAAAAAACTGGATTTAACAGTTCTCTCACCCAAAAGGGTGAGAGGCTTTTTTATGTCATTTCATCCTTTCGGACGATGCCTTTTGTGGTATCCTTCCCTAAAATATGCCTTGGAGGGGTATGTGCAAATGAAATTAATCCGCAAACGACGCAATGGATATATTTTGATATCAATAGCAAGTATTTGCTTAGTTGTATGGTTTAGTGCAGCATTAAAGAACGAAGTTGCTTTTGTTTTCGGAGCTATCAGTATCGTATCGCTCCTATTGCTGGTAAGGCAAAGTCGTTTTCTTTATCACGCGAGGCTCATATGGGATAATCGTATCCTTTCAATTCCATCTACTCTCATCTCCATATCAAGCAACCAAGTAAAAAAGGAAATTACGGAAACTGTGATTTCTACCTTTGGTATGCTAGTCAACGGCAAAATCTACTGTTGGGGTCTCGACGGAATAGATGGGGTGCGGCTACGTGATGTCAGGATTGATAGAGAAATGATGTACCTAACCTTTGGCGACGCAAACAAGACCATACAGGTAGAATTGCTGCACGGTATGACACAGCAACAAGCCGTTGAAGATGCTGTGGAAAAGTTACGGTTTGAAACCGGTGTAACAGCAATCATCAGCGGTTGGTAACTAAACAAACGCAAATTATTAGATAATAAAGGAGTGGTATTATGGGTAAATTTTGCACAAGCTGTGGCACTCCCCTAAATGAGGGGGCAAAATTTTGCGCGAAGTGCGGAGCTGATTCTTCACAGCAAATTCCAACAGGCATGGGGAAATTCATTTCTCAATACATACGTAAGTCCCTGAAAGTATTAAAAAATCCCAAACAAATGATCCCCACTGTTGTGTTAGGGCTTTTCTGGCTGGTGCTTGCACTTCTGGGTTCCTTTGGAATTAATCCGCTTCCGGTACGCATTCTTTCCTTCCTTACCTTTGCACAGGGAGGAATGTTTGGCGGTGTGCTCGGAGCGGTAGGCGGAGTTCTCGGGAAGGTAGTTGTGGCTGCCTTTTTGAATGCCATCATCATCCCATTATTTCAGAAAAAAGCGCCCTTCACCGGAATTGGTGGTGGAATCAAGGGTTTTTTTGGGGGCCTGGCCATCAAGAGTATTACTGCAGTTGCTCCACTACTTGGCGGGGTAGGTCTTTCCTTACTGGTTTACGCTTTTATGAACAGTTCCCAGTCGCTGCAAAACAGTATTGTGGGAATAATTGCCTTTGTAATGCTACTGCAAAATATGGGTAGACAGGGCGGATTTTTGTGGGGACTTGTCTTTACAGTTGCCGGTAGTATGTTTAAAGGAAAAACCCCATCTTACATAGGTGTCAGCAGGTGTCTTAGTGGTATGACGCTGGGATTTGCCCTTGCCGTGGCACTGTCTGCTATGAAACTTCCATGGAGCGCCTGGCTCGGAGCCGGGTTTCTATTCTCTGCTTTGATATTTATTATTGTAGCTAAAAGCAAAAAGGAGGTGTCAGCAGCATGAAAAAGACCATGAAGAGATTTGCAGCTTTTATAGTAATAACCCTTTGTTTAACCCTTCTATGGCCCTTCGTCTCAATGGCTAATCAATTGTCTGTTATCAGTGACTACAATAATCTTCCCGAGGGTTATCAGGCTATGGGCACTCAAAATGAGGAACTAACTGCAAAAGGTAGCTATTCCTATCTCTTGGCAATAAATGAGAAGGTTCGTAATATAGAAAGTGAAGAATATGAGTACACCCGTGATATATTCTATGATTTTACTAACCTACCTGAAAACTCCTATTTTCACTCATCAAATAGACAAGATTTTAATGATGGTTATATTTATCAAAGTCCCGGAGTGGTAATGCATTTTCGTTACACTGACAAGATTACAGGCCCGGACGATTTTCTTAACAAGTATAAGCTGATTACTGATGAAGAATACAGAAATAAAGAGGCCGCTAGTATCCCCGATTCTATAAAGCTTGATACAATCGGTAAATACAGGGCTGTTCACGCTATCATTAACTATGAAGATGTCAAGGGATATCTTCAAAATGATCACTATTTCATACCCCTTCCTACACCTATCCCCCACTATGGAACAGCTTATTTAATGCTCATTGTATCTAATGATGTGCAGGTTCAAGGCGATATAACGATAGATGAAGTGTCCAAAATATATGATCAATGGCTGGCTGAATGTCTGGAAACTACCGGAGGCTGGGTCGATAAGATAATGCAGTTTAATTATACAGTACGGGCAGATGAATTTATAGAAGGGCCTGTCAGCGATGAGTGGCCACAATCCGATAACGAGCCCTCCCCTGTTGAAGAACCCACAGAAGTACCCCCCCAACCTGGCAACGAATCACAAACCGATGAAGATATCACTCCTGTTGAGGAACCCGGGACCAATGAAGGCAATGCACCGATTAAGGAGCCGGAATCAGAAAAAGAGCCCGGCAAACATGAAGGAAATGACAATAAAGCTGATAACTCTGATGAAGAAAGTAAATCAGAAAACAATCCGGACGGTTATGCAGACCCTCTTGACGCAGCTATTATCACTATTATTTCAATTCTGATATCTATTTTGTTTAGTGGAGCTGGCGGTTCTATTCCAATCACCCCTGCCGGAGCCGGCGGAACACCTGCACCTTCACCTTCGGGCAACGATTTGAGCAAGTGGATACACTTTGACGGCGAAGGAGATATCGAGGCAACTGACCCAATTAGCGGAGAAAAACGTAATTTTGTGCATAACGGTGACGGCACCTATACAGACCCTATTAGTGGTGCTACCTACACTCCTGAGGAACTCTCGCAACAGATGGAACACCGTGAAAAAAATGCCCAAACCATACGTCAGGACGAAAAACAGTTTAAGAAAAATGTTGACGAGGATTCTAAGCGCAATGAAGAGCTCAGTAATGAAAGCAAAATACTTGAGGAAGAATTGCGGCGGGAAAGAGAGGAGCGTGCTCACAGAGATAAGGTTGAGCGAGTTGCTACAAATCTTGGCATGAGCGGTGCCAGCGAGGATGACGTTAAAAAGGAACTGGCACGCCGTATGGAAAGAGACGAGGAATTTAGGCAAAAAATGCATGATTATGCCAAACGGCGCGATATGGCTGTTGATACCCTAGAGAAAACAGTTGAGATTGCCGACTATGCCATGGCAGCAGGCGAATCCCTTGGAGGTGCTGCAGGCAAGGCTGTTTCGGCTACTTACAAGGGAGTTAAGAATACCGTATCCACCGTGGCAGAAAAGGGACTTAGCACAGGCTCAGTTATTGAGGGAGTAATTAAAGGGGGTACCGAGGCTGCAACTACCGTGATGAACTCCGGTATTGCCAAGGCGGGAGTCACTATCGGCGGCACAGTAGCAGGAGAAGCAGCAAGTGCGGTAAACGACGGCGCTGACATTGGCAATGCCATAAAGGAAGGGCTCATAACGGGTTCAGGCAATGCTGCTATAGGGGCTGTAGGAGACGCAATCGGTGAAGCGGTTGAAGGCGACGGACTATTGAATAAAGCAGCTGAAACTGCCGAGAAACTTGCCGAAACTGCCTATGGCAAGGAAATTGTGGAACCGATGTATGACAAATTAGCTAATAAGGATGATTAATAGGCTTGACCTTACTCCCTTTTGTTTTGATCAAATAGAAATTACAGGGGATTTAAGGCTTTGTTGGTGGCTTAAGAAGAATATTTAAAAACTATACTAAAAATGATATTATAAAATTATGATATCTAACCTGAAATTTAAAGCCGCTTTCTAAAGCTCAACTTCGTGCTGTACAATCATTATTACAACTTAATTGAAAAAACCTTTCATTCTCAAAACGGAGGTTTTAATGAATATTTTTAATAGCAAAAAAGGTCTTATAGTAATTTGCTTGTCCGTATTATTAAGCCTGTTATTGCAAACCCAGGCCTTTGCAGATATACATTATGGAACAGATCCCCATCACGGCTGGGAGGGCTATTTTGAAACCGGTTGTAATCAATGTGGCCACGATAATCCCCAATGGTTTCATGATAAAAGCGTTCTATATTGCGAAGAATGCGGCGCATTAGGTTATCTCTATTATCTTGGGGAGGAATTACCCGGCAATGAGCCTGAACCCGACTCCGATCCGGATGATTATGATGATTGGGACTATTCGGATGATGAGGATGATGAGGAAATTCCCTTCGAAGTAGTTGTCGGAGGCGGAGCCATCGTTGGCGGAGCTGTTGTAATAATGATAAAAAGGGCCAAAAAGAAAAAGGCTGCTATAAAAAATCACAACAAGACTTCGCCAAAAGAGAAAAGAGAAAAAAAGCAGGATCAGCCTGTGGGATATATCCTAAACTTAAGCCAGGACAATGTATTTGTAACACCTCAAGCTCCTGCACAGATTACAGTTACGGTTCTTCGGGTATATGCTGACCAAAGAACACAAATCGAACCTTCGGCCCCAATTACAGTCTCATTTAAACCCGATTCCGGCATACAGGTTCTACCTCCAGACGGTTTTGGGCAGGTAATCCTATCCATATATCAAAAGGATGCTGATACTAAAAACTCAGAGGAGTATGTTAATATTATTGCTACCGTTCCGGGAGCACAAAAATCTGCTCAGGTGAAGGTTAATTTAACACCAAAAGCCAGAGTGGTGTTTTTTTGATAATTGGCTGACAAAGCTAAAACTGAAGTTTTTGACCACGGGAAGGGCATGGGTATAATCATGAAAAAAGAATATACGATGAACTTTAATATGGGAAGTTGCAGCTGGGAGCCTGTTTGTGTACATGCAGCTCTTCAAATAGGAGCCGATGACACTGGAGACCTTATTCCCCTATTCCCCAATTTTACTGTTGAGGACTCTCCTGATATGCGCTATGGCGTAGGTGGAATAAGCAGCAAAATACTTTCTATTGACAATAAAAAAATTCTTAAGGACGGAAAGACTGCTGAATTCTACGTTTCAATAATACCTCCTAAATCCTCTGCCGAGCGGGACCGTATGATTAAGATTATAGGAGATCAAATGTCTTTTGCGCTAAAGGTAACTCTGAACCCAGCTACCGGATTTCTCCCGGGCGCGCCTGTTCCGGTGGTAAATTCCATGGTAAAAAGCACCTCGGGTACTGTCACCATTCTATTAACACTGCCTCCCGACAGAATTGCAGCTGAACCTAAGGATGACCTACTTATCATAGAAACAAATATAGAAAAGACCGTTTCAATTAGGCCAACCTGTGAACGCATAAACTTTGAAACCCTCCAATACGAAATTATGAGGGATGCTGCAGGAAAACCTATTCTGCCCCTTCTTAGCATGAAGAGTCCCATTAAGGAAAAGAAACTCCCACTAAAATACGAATTAACAGAGAAAGATGGACTTACAATAGTAGACTTAAGTCCGGTGCGTTTTTTTGTTGGAGATGGCACACCCGTAACTGTCTTTGATATGCAAATTAAACGTCCCGCAGTAATAGAAAGAACAGAACCCGAGATTCTTAAAAAAATAATTCAATGTACCACAAACCCCTTAGAGACTGAATTTCGCATTATGAAGGGCAATAAGGAGATGTTTCGTGAAACCAAGCATGTTTACGGAGATTTATTAGACGTAAAAGTTGTTTCGGAAGATTCTAATATGAAATGGGACGATATGACCCTTTTGTATCAGATTAATAATGCGGGGGCATTTTTCAACAAATCCCATTTCGACACCGGTAAGTTCTCCCTTAAAGAGTCTCAGGAACTGGAAATAAATATTATAAGGAATAAAGAGGACGCAAACGCAAGGGATTCTGTAACTTTGGAGATCACAGAGCAGCCCTTTTCAGGTATTCTTCATGTATATAAGCACGGCTGGAAGCTTCTTGACGATGATATCGCCAATCTTCTCCCCGATGCGGGAAGATCCTTGGAAGAACAGCTAACAGGGGCCATCCTTGAAGTAACTGCCAAAGCCGAATTTGTTTCCGCTTATAAAACGCTGTCAATCGATGTTGGGGATATAAGCGTCATTGATATTTTAGGCCGTTTTATTACTCCGGAAGAGGAAATTCAGGGAGTTTACAAAAATGGTGTCCTATCTTTTCAAATGCCCGGCGAGCCCGTTAAAGACAAAATCGTAAAGCTTGAAGTAAAGCTTTCTGTGGATGAGTATGTAAAAGAAACACTCGAGGAAATACATGCCCGGGCCTGTGATGTTGACGCCGGCTTGGGTGATGAAGTTTCATATTTCGGAAGGGGAATCATATCTCTTCTTGCAAGGTCACAAGAAGACGAAGTCAAAGAATTTATTAGTGGATTATTTGATAAACTGGGGCTAACTGAAAGCTTTTTTACCAAATACAGCATCATGAAAAAATATCTGGAGTTTTCTTTTAAGCTTCGGGATAACGCGGCAAAAAGAATCTT
>CAYWXN010000075.1:0-7787 GCA_964462075.1 uncultured Ruminiclostridium sp.
TTCACGACTCTTTCTTTATCTTCCTTGTATGTTACACCGTACCATTTATCCTGCGATTTTAAAACCTGTACCTTTCCCTTTTCCTCTTTAAGGATATCTCCCACTACACTGGGCAGAAAAAACTCCGATTTTAATGGATTATTTATAAGGTTTTCGTCCAAAAATGACTTAAATCTATTATGCAGCTCTTCTAAAATACTTTTGGTGAACCCCCACATATTCATAGAAACAATACTGCCTTTCGGAATGGGTATCCATGTCTCTCCCCCATCCTCCGTATATGCGGCGCCATCGTTTTTCTTCTCAATATGAGTTCTCTCCTTAATGCCCATGAGATTACCTTCATAATCAGTGGTACATACACCCCTTGCCACATAACCGTTTTCTGTAAGGGTATTCTCGATAACATAGCCAACCATGGCATAGTTATACTTTTCATGGTCTACCGCTTTTTCAAGGAAATTGTAAATTACCGAAAAAGCACTCCTGCCATAATAATCGTCTGCATTGATTACCGCAAAAGGACCATCCAGCTTGTCCATACAAGACATAACCGCATGTCCGGTACCCCAGGGTTTAACTCTATCTGCAGGTACACTATAACCCTCCGGCAAATTATTCAGGTCTTGATAGACATATTCAACCTCAATAAACGGAGAAACCCTGTTCCCGATTTTTTCTCTGAAAACCCCTTCATTTTCCTTCTTAATGATGAAATAAATCTTCCCAAAGCCGGCTTTTATGGCATCGTAAATTGAAAAATCTATTATCATATGACCTTTATCATCAATTGGTTCAATCTGTTTTAATCCGCCAAATCTGCTGCCCATTCCGGCTGCCATTATTACTAAAACTGGTTTTTGCATTTTAACCCTCCGTAAATTTTATGAAATCACTATATTTTTTTCTTTTAATTTTCTTCTTGTAATACGACGTATTATTACATACAAAACCGCAAATGCGGGAATCCCCATTAACATTCCGGCAAGTCCGAAAAGACTTCCTCCAACAATTAGCGCAAATAGCACCCATAGCCCATCAAGTCCGATAGAATCTCCGACAACCTTAGGATAAATCAAATTGTTCTCCAACTGCTGAAGTATAACAATAAATACAACAAACCATAAAGCCTTTTGAGGTTGAGCCATGAGAATTATAAATACACAAGGTATGGTTCCGATCCATGCGCCAAAGATTGGGATTAGAGCTGTTACTGCAATTATTACGCTACAAAGCACAGCATACGGAAAATTGAAGATCAGCATTCCCAATAAAACCAATCCACCCAGTATAAGTGCTTCTGTAGCCTGTCCTGCGATAAAGTTCTGGAATGTCTTATTTGCCTGAACACCCGTATCAACAATTTTGGTTGCTGTTTCTTTTGTAGTAAATGCATATAAAAGCTGCTTCATAATTCTTATCAATTTTTCTTTTTGTGCAAGTAGGTAAATAGAAACAATAACACCCATTATAATATTAATAATTCCGTTCGTTAGATTCTTGGTAAAAGTATATATCTGAGGAATCGCAGTTGAAATAAACTGGCTGCTCTTATTCAAAATTTCATTCCAGTTAAGACTTATTTCATTCCATATATCACCTGTTAGATTGTACTTGACTGCTAAATTATTAATAAATTTATTAAGGGACTCCAAATATCCGCTCATATTTGATTTTAGAGTTAATATACTTTCGCTCAATTGAGGTACCATGAATAAAGTAATTATAGTCAAAAACAAAATCACTACGGTAAATGTAGTAAGTATTGATAACGGGCGGCTGAGATTCCTCAGAAAAGGTTTCTTGTTCTTTTCCAGTTTATTAAACAAATGCCGTTCGAAAAAAACCATTATAATATTAAGTACATAGGCAAATAGTATCCCTAAAATAAATGGACTTAGAACCACTAGGATAGTACTCAAAAACGCCAGCACCGATTTGATATTGGACACAGCCAGATATAGCAAGATTGCATAGGTTATCAGCAGAAAATATCCTTTAAGCCTGGGGCCGATTTCATTCATAAACAATTTCTCCTTCGCTCATAAAAATTAAGCGGTTCGGTTTTTTCCTATATTACGACTGATCAGCTTCTCAACTTCAACTATGGGTATTATTAGCAAGGCTATTCCTATTGCCTCAACAACGTTTACCAACGGAAGAGCTGTAAGCTCAAAAACAGTGTTCAAGCCCGGAATATAAATAACAGTCAGCGTAAGAACGAATGATAAAATCATTGCTAACAGTAAATACTTATTACTCGATTTTACAGAAAATAACGAATTAGTGCTCGATCTTAAGTTTAAAGAGTGGAAAATCTCACATAGTGATAAGGTGAGAAAAGCCATTGTCATAGCTGTAACTTGTCTTAGCTCTTGAGATGCATTATTCCTCGCATATCCAATCAAAAAGGAAATCAATGTAAGTATAGCTATTATTACACCTTGGTATATGATTTTTACCCCTAGTTTGTTTGCAAATATGCCTTCTTTAGAATCACGAGGCGGTTTCTTCATGACATCACTTTCGGCTTCTTCCATGCCTAGTGCTATTGCTGGGAAGGTATCTGTAATCAAGTTTATCCAAAGAATATGAATCGGCGAAAATAATTTTAGATTCATTATTGTAGCTATAAATAAGGCTACTACTTCACTTAGATTTGAGCCCAAAAGAAACTGTATTGATTTACGGATATTTTCATATATTCTGCGCCCTTCTTCCACAGCATAGACAATTGAAGCGAAGTTATCATCAGCCAGAACCATATCCGAGACGCTCTTACTGACGTCAGTTCCCGTGATTCCCATTCCAACGCCTATATCGGCAGACTTAAGAGCGGGAGCATCGTTAACACCATCTCCGGTCATAGCAGTAATCTTACCGCGTTTCTTCCACGCATTAACTATTCTTACCTTGTGTTCGGGTTGTACACGGGCATATACAGAATATTTTTCTATATTCGAATCAAACTCTTCGTCAGACATTTCAGAAATATCGGCACCTGTTATAGCCTGGCTTTCGTCATTTATTATTCCCAGTTCTATAGCGATTGCGATAGCCGTATCCCGATGATCACCGGTAATCATTATCGGCCTTATTCCCGCAGACCGGCATTCCTCTATCGCGGCTTTAGCCTCGGGTCTAACCGGATCAATCATACCCGTCAAGCCTATAAATATTAGATCCTTTTCAAGATTTTCGGGAGATGTATCTTCAGGAAGCTTCTCCCAATGCCTCATAGCCGAGCCAAGAACCCTTAAGGCCTTTTTGGCCATGGCTTTATTCCGGTCTAGAACGTTTTTAAGAAAATCATCTGATAATTCAACCTCGCCATGTTGAGTAAGAATATGAGTACATCTTTTTAATAACTCATCAGGTGCGCCTTTTGTGTATTGTATAAATCTGCTCTCAGTTTTATGAATGGTAGACATCATCTTTCTCTCTGAGTCAAAGGGTGCCTCTGATACACGGGGTAACTTTTTTTCTAAATCATTTTTATTCTTACCTGCGTTAAAAGCATATCTTATTAATGCGCTTTCTGTAGGCTCCCCTACGATGCTTTCATCCCCATCAGAAATGGAAGCATCGTTGCATAATGCCATTGATATGGCAAGCTGATTTTCATTACCGAAAGCATCTACCACAGTCATTTTGTTTTGGGTTAAGGTTCCGGTTTTATCTGAGCAGATAATCTGGGTGCAACCCAAAGTCTCCACTGCTGTAAGCTTTCTGATTATGGCATTACGTTTTGACATTTTTGTGACACCGATTGATAGAACAACAGTAACAACAGCTACAAGCCCTTCAGGGATTGCTGCAACAGCAAGGCTTATGGCCAACATGAACATTTCCAGAACATGTCCGCCGCTAAACCCGCCATTTTTTAATACACTGAAAACAAATATAAATATACTTATTCCTAAAACACCGATACTCAAAACCTTGCTTAAAGATGCAAGCTTCTTTTGAAGAGGAGTTTTTTCATTTTCGGTACGGGATATAATTCCTGCTATTTTCCCCATTTCTGTTGACATTCCGGTGCCTATTACCACACATTCGCCACGCCCATACACAGCATTTGTACCCATATAGGCCATATTGTACCGGTCCCCCAAAGGTACCTCTTCGTTTTTTGATGAGGTTAGCACATTGCTTGTTTTTTCCACAGGTACCGATTCGCCCGTAAGAGAAGCCTCTTCAACCTTCAGGCTCGAAGCATAAATTATACGCATATCGGCAGGAATAGAGTCCCCTGCCTCCAGAAGAACAATATCGCCAGGTACTATATCTTCGGACTTAATCTGTATAACATGACCATTTCTTCTTACTTTTGAATAAGGGGATGACATTTGTTGGAGGGCTTCAATTGCCTTTTCTGCCTTACCCTCCTGGACTACTCCCAATATAGAATTCAGAAAAACTACAGATAAAATAATTATCATATCAGCAATTTCGCCTACTGCACCTGATATAACAGCCGCTGCTATAAGAACAATTACCATTGGATCTGCCATCTGCCCAAGCAAACGGGCTATGAGAGATTTTTTCTTACCTTCGGCCAACTTGTTTTTACCATACTGATTTAGTCTTTCTGAAACCTGGGCTGTATCAAGACCATTATGTGATGTCTTTTGCTGATCAAGAACAGACTCAATACTATCAAAATATTGCTGCATAAATGTAGTATCCCCTTCCCTTTATGACTGTATATAAAATAAATATCACTTTACTAATAAAAATACCCTACCATAATATATAAAAACATTCAATTCTAACTATACACTACTTTTTAGTTACTTATTCTACAGTTATTCTACTAATTTACCGACATATTAGATAGGCATGTACAAAAGAAAAATCTCGGGGGGGAATCTGATGAAGGTGAAGATAGCCGGTAAGACTTCTATTCTTATTGTTTTTCTCGTTATAATATCTGTACTTTTTATTGCGTCTTGCAGTTCAAAATATTTAATTCTCGGAGATAATTCGGATAACGAGGAAGCCGGTATAAGCAGTAATGCCGAGCTTTTAACTTCATATAAAAATAGTACAAACAACGTTACAATTGTAGAATATTCTTCCCCGTTAAAACAAGAGCTCGAAGGACTGCGATATGTCTTAACCCCCTATTTAGCGACCGACAATAATCTTTTTATAGGTGATGAGAATAAAACTTATATTGAAAATTATTTATTAAATCCTGATACCTCCGATCTTACCCTGAATGCAGCCGATTGGGAAAGAGTGGTCAGACTCTTGTTCGCATTTGATGATGATGATCGTATGTATATTAAAACATATATTACCGATTTTACATTTAAAGATAGAATAGAGAGGCAATATGCCGTAGCGGGATTGATGAATCTCCTGCCATTGAGGTACTCTTTATCATTGGATACCGATAGTGAAGACCTAAAAGAATCAATTGTAATAACCGATTTAGATACTGTTGAAGATGAATATAAATCATTGATATCCATGGCTTTTCGCTTTGGTTTTACTGATTTTTCGGTTGACAGCTCAAGATTATTTCGCCCCAACGACTATCTTAATCGAGGCGAAGCAATTTCCATGTTTTATAGAATTTTCATCAATCTCGGTCTGCCGAGCGCTAAAGAGGAAGAATCTATCGTAAAACAAGACAACTCAGATTCTCATGAAGAAATATCTATAAATAATCAACAACAGGCTTTTAGCGTTGAAGACCTTTTTGATGAATACCGCGATTATAAGGACAGTCTACTGATAAGCAAAGGAACTGCTGACAAAGCAAAACTTGAAATGCTTATTCAGGTAGAGGAACTTCTTAAAATACATTCTTATGCCCAAATAAGTAATGAAGCTCTTAACATTGATAAATGGATTGAAATCATGAGTCAAGTATTCAAAATAAACACTGATGAAATAAAGGCATACATTACATGTAGTACAGATAATACACTTACTTATGATATTGCAGCAAAAAGCATTTTTGAGTTTCCTTATCTCATGGGTGGCGATAAACCAAGGGATGCCAGTGAGAAAGAGCTGACTGCCGCCCGCGAAGCTATTCCCCAATTCGATACCGCAGAGGATATAAGTAAATTTGCTCAGATGTTTTCTTCGGGTATACTGGAAGGAATTTATAAGATACCGGGCTTTACCCCAAAAAGGCCGATGAACAACGCTGAGACTCTTCTACTTATTATGCGGATTGTAAAAGGGCTCTCAATTTAATTAATTTTGCATGGTTACCTTAGCATATTCCATAAAGGTTTGGTTTAGAAGGCTATAACCTCTTTCATTAGGATGAATGCCATCCTCACAGAGGTAATTAAAATAATCACGTTTTTGCAAGAAGGGCTGACGCACATCAATATAATTACATGAAAGACTTTGTGCAAGATTCATAATTGCAAGACTATAGGATTCATGATGGCGGTATATGAGCTCTTTATCTCCCAGCCATTTTAAAATTGCACCGGAATCAAGTCCTCTGCTGATCCAATTAAAATATTTTCCCGAATGTATGGGAGGAAGATTTACCAATATCGGTTTTATACCATTTTTACGGAGGGCTTTCACCATATCAGTGATACACTCTTTAAAGACCGACAAAGGTGTATTAGGTATGTGATCCCTATCAGGTTCTGCTGCTACCTCGGCCCATTTGAAATCACAGTCATTTCCTCCGAATTCTATAATGGCTGCTTCTGCCTCTACACCTTTTTCCAATGCACTTAACATAAGGTTTCTTGCTTTTGGTGCGGTCATGCCGAATTTAGAGTTATTTCTTACATCAAGCCCCATCCCGGTTATTTTTTCCATGGCGTGACTGTTTTCAAGACGCCTGTACTTTTTGCGATTCTCGTCATAAATAACTCCCTTTAATACTGAATCTCCCCATACTTCAACTCGTTTGATTATATTTATCATATACACACTCCAACTGTAATAATTCAAGTCATCGTTACATCTAGTTTTCAAAACTATGTTACGTCATTATTTATATTTTGTCAATAGTTTTTGTTACTATGTTGAATAGTTCTTCCCTTTATTCTATAATGGCATTAATTGTTGTTAAGAGTGGAGGGATCGATATGTCATCAATTAAGAACAAGCTTATAAACTGGGTAACCGAACTGGAAAATTATCGAATGCCGAATTGGGATGACCTCCCGGATATTGATCTTTATATGGATCAGGTTATTACCTATCTGGAAAAACAACTTGCCGTTTTTTCTAAAAATGATGATGAAAAACTTATTACTCCGGCTATGATCAACAATTATGTAAAACATCAAATCATTCCCCGCCCTATCAATAAAAAATATACCCGTGAGCACATGGCACATTTAATATCTGTTATGAACCTAAAAAATATTCTTTCTCTTTTGGATATAACCAGACTTATTTCCCATGAAAAAGCAGACAAGCCTATTAATGCATTGTTTGATCAGCTTAATTCTATTCAGGATGAAGCTTTTAAGGAAACTGCTTTGAGAGTGAAGGATTCTTTTGAGAAGCTCGACAATGATAATACTGATAAAGATAACGAAGAACGACTCAGTCTTCTGGCGTTAAAATTTTCTTTGGAAGCCAATGCAAACCGTATTGCAGCAAAAAAAATACTGGAAGAGATAATGGCTCATAAAGCCGAACTCCAAGTAGTTGAATTAAAGGAAAACGGTAAAGATAGAGGAAAAGAAAAAAACAAGGATAAAGATAGAAGCAAAACATAGATATGAATATTACCTTGGCAGAATTACTTTAAAACTGTTTTGTTTTCCGAGATTAATAAATTTGAC
>CAYWXN010000076.1:0-7736 GCA_964462075.1 uncultured Ruminiclostridium sp.
TTATAAATGTAGGAGAAAACGGCCTTATTTACAAGACTAAGCTTAATACGAAATTCGATTCAGCAAATGGGACTTTGTCCATGTCTCCGGAAGTAACCAAATTTCAGTATAAATCTTCCTATAATAGTCCAGGAGCCGATTACGGTATAGAAAATTCGCCCGTTATTTATAGAAACCTTATGTACACCGTTGATAACGGCGGGACTCTCCTTTGTCTTGATATCAACAAGCTGGAGCCCATATGGATGTACGATATAAAGGATGATACCGACAGCACCATAGTTCTTGAAGAAACAGAGGACGGGGTTTTTATCTATACGGCAAATGAAGTTGATAAGCGCTGTACAGGAGGAAAAGCCAGCAAGGCTGACTGTAATATCCGCAAATTTAATGCGCTTACAGGTGAATTGGTATGGCAAAAGGATTACACCTGCTATTACCGGTCGGGTATAAACGGCGGAGTATTGGGGACACCGTTAATCGGCAAGGATGATATAGCCGACAGAATTATCTTCCCTGTATGTTTTACCGGAAGCCAGATGGATGGAAAGCTTGTGGCATTAAATAAGAAAACCGGTGAGGAAATATGGGTTCGTGAGCTTACTAATTATAGTTGGAGCTCGCCTGTGGGAATAAAAAGCGACGACGGAAAAACCTATGGACTTTTATGCGGTTTCGATGGATTCATGCGTCTTTTTGACCCAATGACCGGTGAAGACTTGGATAAAGTATCATTAGGAGTAAATATTGAAAGTTCACCTTCTGTATATAATGATATTGCCGTTGTGGGCTCTTATGCCCAGAAAATATTCGGAGTGAGGATTAAATAGAAATCTCACTTCCATAACTATGTTTGACAAGAGGGCGGATGAAAGAATCTCATTGAGAAACCTTGCATCCGCCTTATACAGTTAAATTCTTTTGTCAAATTGCACCTAATCTTAAACCAAGGTTTGTCAGCACTGCTGTTTTGTTTATAATTAAGGTATAATTAATAGTAACCTTTACACCAAATAACATAAAAATTGAAAATTCTGTGAAGAGGAGGGCCTTGGGATTAAGATAAATAGGCTTTTTAAGAATTCTAATGTAGTTTCAATTATTTCGTTTTCTTTACTTTTTGTATATTTACTTTCCTTCCTGTTTGAAGGGCAGGTGCTTTAGCTCTTGCCATAATGAGAAATCTTCCCAAGAGAGTAAACCGTCCTTTGTTTTTATATATTGGTATGGGTATGATTATAGCTGCATTTATCACATTTATGATTCTTGGGCGTAATAATATGGATTATCTAATTGTTGACACGTTGATGCTTGGAGCATGTGGTATATTTGATCTATTTTGGTGGAGTATTATCGGTCGGATGCTGGACTATACAAAAAATCCCGCAAAAGTATTCGGGATAGGGCTTTCAGCCAATGTGTTCGGTGTTCTGAGCGGAGATATAATGGGTATGGGAATTACGTCCATACAACTCTCCGATGCCGAGATAACGGTAATTGCGCTGACAGTTGTTTGTGTTACGCTTGTAATTCTACCACCGCTTAACCGTCAACTTGACATGCTCTTGAAAGGCCAAGCTTATCTGATTACCTATGACCATATGGATGAGAAACAACAAAAAACCGTTATAAGTCAGGAAAAAATTCTTGACCCTCTTACAATAAGAGAGCAGGAGGTCCTTCAGCTTATATTATCCGGTAAATCAAACAAAAAAATCGCGGAAGAATTGTTAATCAGTGAGAGTACCGTAAAGACCCATGCAAGAAATATATACTCCAAGTATGATGTTGCCAGCAGAGCAGAGCTTATTAGTACCATCTTAAAAAACCAGACATACGAATAATAAAAAATAATAACTGCAATAGTTGGAATTGTGTGTTTTAAGAAGTCTTTTAGACTACGTTGGTGTCGTTTAATTTTTCCCATCAAACTCCTACCTGATATTATTTAATATAATAGTAGAATTGCACATGATTGAATGATAAAATTAATATGTTGATTTGTTTGACATATCATCTTTTGGCATTCTATTTTGTTTTTTCATTCATTCTAGCAGGAATATTCTAACAAGTGTAAGTTAATTCCATAGAAAAGGCTGTGCTACTTTGGCTTTCGCGATTATTTAATTTAATACCTTAATTAGCATTATATATAGCCAATCGAAAAAAGGAGAGCTTAATCATGAGCAAATTCTGCAAAAGCTGCGGAACAAGTCTTGATGAAAACATAAGATTTTGTCATGCCTGCGGTACAGAGACGGTAATATCGCAGACTGTCCAAAAACAGCAGACGTCAATTGATTACCAGAGTGGATTTATGACTGCACCTTCAGGCAGCGGGGAAATAATCTTTGCCGGAGTGATGCCGAAACTATCAGAAGAAATTATACCGGTACCCAATCCGATAAAAGTCTTATTTTCCGGAGCATGGAGTGTAATACGAGGTATAGGGGCGGCATTCAAAGATAAGAAGAAATGGATACCGGCTTTGATTATGGCTGTTACTTGGTTTGTTCTCACGCTGCTGCCGAATTTAGATTTTAATCCGCGGTGGATTCAGGGATTGTCCTGGCTAACCTTTGCCAAAGGCGGACTTGGTATGTCGGTAAATCCCGAGTGGATAAATATTGTAGGAGGAATTGTAGGCAAAGGGATCGTTGCAAGCCTGATATTTTCACTTTTTTCCGGAGGTAATCCATTGAAAAAAATGGGGAGAGGATTGAAAACAATGTTCTCATCTTATGCGCTAAAGAATATCGGACAAGGTGGAACACTTATCATTGGAATAGGCCTGGCTTTAATATTTTATAACTTTATGACCGGTTTTGCTTCCCTTTCCATGTCAATGGCAGGTGTATCAGCGTTGCTGCTTTCTCTTAAGGCATTGGGAAGTCATACCGGCTTTTTACGGAAATTTTTCGGAGGGCTCACAGCAAAAAAGACAGCAAAAGGAAAATCAATGGATACTCCAACTGTTAATCGCATAATTACGGGATTAACTACAGGTTTTATGCTGAGCGTTCCTCTTTCTGCGATCAATATATTTAATCTGCCCTATATATTGGGGGCAGTTATTCTGGCTATCGGGATTATATTGATTATTATCGGCATGAGCAAAAAGGAGGCGGTAACGGTATGAAAAAGAGAGTGTTTTTTGCTTTTATTATTATGCTTACTATATTATTAAGCCTACCGATTCCGGTAATAGCCGAAATGCTTGACAGGTATGAGGACCCGGCTCAGATATACAGAAGCGGAAGCTTTGAGGCTACCGATGGAACAAAAATGGATTTCAGCTTTGAGGGGGGTACTATAACAGGAGCAAAATGGGGTGTTGTAAGGCATTCTACATCTTATAGCCTCGAAGGAACATTTAAAGAAGGAGAGAGCATATCTCTTGGGGTTAAAGGTACACAAGCACCCGTTTCTGAAGACATCCATGTGTGGAATACTATGAAAGTGTACTTAACCTTTTATGACAGCGATAGCAAGCCCATAGGCGAAGCAGTAAAATATGATTCCGGAACAGTAAAAGAAGGGACATTGAGTTATGCAGTGGGTAATTCTGTTCCCGAAGGGACTATAGAAATAAGTGCCAGCGGGATATTTACTACCAGATGGGCAAATGCCCATACAGTAGTTAATGACTCTGCAAGCATTTATATTAAATTAAAGCCGGAAAAACCTTCACAGGGGGCGGCGCCTGTAAAACCGACGGCTACACCCGAACCTGAGCCTGAGCCGGAACCTGAAAAAGAGAAGGAGCAAAAGGAATTAGAACCCGTTATTCAGATAGAGGATGATCCGGTATCCGAAACTGAAGGCGAAGAATCAACACCTATCAAGACCGCGGCTATTATCGGTATTGCTGCAACAATTGCTGCTTTAGGGGCTGCCGGAGCTTCAGGGGCTGCTGCGGCCGGCTCAGCGGGAGCAGAATCCTCTGCAGAAGACAAAGCGTTAGAGGAGGCTGCGCGGCAAAAGACCGGTGACTATAGAATGGTAGTGTATAAGACCTTTGGGGACACTATTGAGTATGATAAACCGGGTCAGGAGGTCTATGCCCGTATTGAATCAGCAGACCCGGTTACAGGAATGTGGCAGTATGATAATGAAAAGAGTATGTTGGGTATTGTTGTATCACTTTCGCGGACTGAAGGGCTTACCCTTGGCCCGCCCAGTGTAATACCGGGAAAAGGCCGAGGAATAACTTTCATTAACAAGAACCCTAATCCAAAGGATGATGCAAAGGCCATCCTCTCATTTCGGTATACTGCTCCTGACGGTGGCTATTTCGAAAGGCAACTGGCATTCAAAATGGCAGGTAAGCCTGAAATAATAATAGATAAGAAAGCTTATTTACTATCAACCGAAGCTCATTATGATTTGCCTTATCGTCTTGTAGGTTGTGGAGAAACCCCTGAGATAAGTTTTTCCTGTCCATCCGGTCTTGTTTCGGCAGATTTATCTGTGGGTGACGAAGAAAACAAACGTTTTTTGCGTATTTCACCTGCGGAAGATGCCGTTAAATGGGATCAAACCTCTTTTAACAAGCCTGCAAAGTGCAAAATAGAAGTAAAATACGGAATAAAGCCTGAGGATTTAGTTTATGCCGAATTTGAAATAGGCCTGTGCTACGAGGGTATAGGGACGGCTTATGAAGGTTTGGATACAAATAAAATCCCAAAAGATGAAGATATAATAAATTGTGATCCGGAAAAAGACAAACGTTATGAAAAGGGTATCTGGTTACCGTTGTTGGTAATGAAATGGGACGAAAAATCCCGCCAACTCAAGCATGATATCTCCTTAAGCGGGGCCTTGGAGTTTGAATTCGAGCTTGATAAGGTTACAGTAGATTACAGTGATCCTGAAAAATTGACTCAGGCACAATCAGCACTGGACGAAGCATTCCCGAGAAGAGAAAGAACAACAAGTGCAAGACCTGCCGAATACAGTACGGCAATAGATAATGAAAACAAGCCGGTTACGTATGTACTTTACGCTGAAAATGATTCTGCGGGAGGCGCAGATCCACTGCCTGTTTCGGTGACAGTAAGCTCAACTGATTCTACCCTGAACCCCCTTGTGCTTTCGGCAAAAGTCAAGTTTTCAAATAATTTGCGAGAGTATATAAAACGCTTCTTTGCTTATTCTGAAAATACATTTGCCAGATCATTTGCTTCCTTTGGCGATGTCAACCGTTATTTAGCCGCTATGGATTTTATCGAAGACCGGGTTTACATGGTAAGTAATGCACCGTTTGATCTTAGAATGAATGAAAATTATTACGAGCATGCCGAGGGAGCTGAAGGTTATGGAGACTTTTTAGCAAACCCGCTTGGTGGAGGAAGAGTTCGTTCCGTTGTATTGAAAGATGACTCATATCCCCAGCACGGAAATGATATGTTAAAAATTCAGTCCATGGTGCACGAGCTTACCCATGCAATCGAGCATATGAATGGTTTTACAGAAGAAGCCGGCGGCGAGCGCCATTCATATTTTCTGCAGTATACCTCTGACGCATTTAACAAACTTGCTGAAATTGAAAGAGGTCACAATACAGATTTAAAGATTGCACTGGATGATGTGGTAGGTAAGATCAGAAAGGCTTATACAAATGAACACAATACAGACGAGCCCAGGGAGCTTACCTGGTTTGGCGCTGATATGCCCCTCACCCAGCATTATTTTATTGACAAATATATAAAGGATTTTCCTTCGTACGCAAGCAGCAGTTTATCACAGGAAAATCGGCAAAGAATAGCTGATGTTTTGGCTACAGCGTACTTCCCTCTGAATATTTTAGGCTACTTTATTGAAGAAACAGGGCCGTTTAAAGGCAATGCATGGAGCCTAAACTGGAATGAGGGGAATTTGGAGAAAATCATCACTAATGGTAACGATATGTATTTCATACGTGTAATGGGAGCTCCAAGATGGGTTGGAGGAAATAAAGCTGTATTAAAGGCAGAAATGGAAGTAACTCTTAAGGGAAAGGTAGATTTTGAGGCACTAAAGCGGCCGTCTCAGGAAATATTTGATATTGAGATTACTTCGGCATCAAGCGATTACTATGATATGAATAATCCTAATTATGAGAAGAGGGATGATTTGATAGTACGCTGGTATCCCCGTGGCAGTGTCGCTGATTCCATAATTTCCGGACACACTAGCGGAAACTGTTTTGTAAGTCCATTAAAATCTTCCGGCAGACCATCGACCTTTGATGTATTCAAGGGTACTATCGGCCCCAGATAGAAGTGGTAGAGTACAGTTTATTACAAAAGACTATGCAAACTTTATTATTTGTATTTAATAGTTATAATTTATAATTAAATTAATAATGTTTTATAAACTTAAGAAATAACTTACCATTGGAGGCTATTAATTTGAAGAAAAACGTAACAACCACATTTCTCCTAACAACTTTGTTTATTTTAATGTTTGCTACTGTATCAAATGCTAACTCATCATGGCATTGGGTAACGGTTAGCCCTTTAAAGGTTTTACCTTTTGCAGTATTATTTACTCTGCTTATTGAAACTGTTGCCATTGTCTTAGTCGGAAAAGTGGCAGATATAAAGAAATCCTTTATAGTAGTTGCCTTAGCTAATATATTTTCATTTTTGGCGCCATACGTTTTTCGAGCATTTAGATTTATCCCGACAAGTGGGGGATTCAATCTACCGGATGCCTTTAATAAGGGCCCGTATTATATAGTATTAGCAGAGTATTTGATTTTAACGCTTATAGTTGAGCTTCCCATAGTGTATTTTTTACTTAGAAAAGAAGCAAAAGGTAAATGGGGCTTAATAATATCAATACTTACATCTAATATAATTACGACTTTGATTGTGGCATTATGTGAACGCCAGATTTGCATAGGTAGATGGTAACAAGACTAGGCGACTAAGCAGTATTTGGCCTTGTAATATTTTATAAAAAGAATTATTGGGAGACATTATCACAAGTCAACCACACCTATTAAAAAAATTCTTGTTTGACATGAAATAACCGCTGTGCTACAATATAACGGCAACCGCACGAAAAAGGGTTTTAAATCAGGTATGCTAATTATATTAGAATACTGTCCCTTATAGGCGAGATTGGTAGGAGGAGGTGCAATTTATGTACGCAGTCATTGAGACAGGCGGCAAGCAGTACAGAGTTCAGGAAGGCGATGTTGTCTTTGTTGAGAAGCTTACAGCTTCTGAAGGAGAACAATATACTTTTGATAAGGTACTTGCAGTGTCAAAAGACGACGAGCTTTTAACAGGTAATCCTGTTGACGGAGCTTCCGTTTCTGCAAAAGTGATAGGTCAGGGCAAGGACAAGAAGATTATTGTCTTCAAGTACAAGGCAAAAAAGACATATCGCAAAAAGCAAGGTCACAGACAGCCATACACAAAGGTTCAGATCGAAAAGATCAACGCATAAGGTTATGACCAGAGCTGTGATAAACCGTTTAAGTAACGGAGATATTATAGGATTTAGTATTAAGGGTCATGCAGGAGCCAGAAATAACGGAGAGTATGACATGGTATGCACAGCAATATCGGCTGTGGGGTTTACAACTCTCGGGGGATTGGAAGAGCTTTGTGGTGTGAATACCTACAAGGAATCGGATGGAAATCTTGTTATGGACTTGCCTGAAAATATGACCGCTGAGGCTTGGGCTAAGGCTCAAATTATTCTTAAGACTATGGAAATAGGGCTTAAGCAAATTGAAAATC